>JBIOJU010000001.1:0-23924 GCA_044451165.1 Chlamydiales bacterium
CAATCTCGATAGCGCCACATCGCATCTCATCTACCAGCTTCTTCTCGACTGCATCAAGGAAGAAGGCAAAACGCTCATCGTCGTGACCCACGACGCCACACTCGCCGCCCTCTGCGACCGCACCCTCATCCTCAAAGACGGAGTTCTCTAAAAGGATAAAGGCTGAAATAAGAAAGAAATCCCCATCTCTTTCCGGTTTTAGCCTTCATCCTTTATCCTTTAGCCTTTTTGGCGTTGCACATGGTATATTGCGGGCTATGAAATTGCTGGTTGTGGGTACGGGTTATGTTGGGCTGGTTACTGGGGCGTGTTTCGCCGAAATGGGGCACGAGGTGACCTGTCTTGATATCGATCAAGAAAAGATCGAAAATTTGCAAAAAGGCGTGGTTCCTATTTTTGAACCAGGCCTAACCGAACTAGTCATTCGTAACGCTTCTGCAGGAAGACTCTTCTTTACTACCGACTATGTACAGGCCGTAGCTGAAAATGAGATCTGTTTTCTCGCGCTGCCCACCCCCTCGCGTCCTGATGGATCGTGCGATATTAGCTTCATCGTTCGCGCAGCTGAAGAGATTGCTCGTCTCATGTCTTCCTACAAATTAATTGCTATCAAATCAACTGTCCAAGTGGGCACCTGCCATAAAATTTACCAGCGCATAGAAGAGATCTTGCACAAGAGAAATCTAGATCTCTCATTTGATCTCGTTTCTAACCCAGAATTTCTCAAAGAGGGGTCTGCCGTCGCAGACTGCATGAAACCTGATCGCATTGTTCTCGGTGTCGACACCCCGCGTGCAGAAAAGCTGATGCGCGAGCTCTACAGTTCGTTTACTTTGAATCACGACCGCATTTTTACGATGGATATCGCCTCCTCTGAACTTACAAAATATGCCGCAAACGCAATGCTCGCCACCCGCATCTCGTTTATGAATGAGCTTGCGGGCCTTTGCGAAAAAGTGGGAGCAAACATTCATGCCGTGAGAGTCGGCATAGGATCTGATACACGTATCGGATATCAATTTTTGTATGCAGGTGCCGGTTTCGGCGGGTCCTGTTTTCCCAAAGATCTGCGTGCCCTCATTTCAACAGGAAGAGAAGCTGGTCATCCTACTCCTCTGCTTGAAGCGGTAGAACAGGTGAATGAAACGCAAAAAAAGTTGCTTAGCAAGAAGATCGCCGACTATTTTGCTACGCGCGGCGGCTTGCGCGGGAAAACGATCGCTCTGTGGGGACTTGCGTTTAAGCCAGATACAGACGATATCCGCGAAGCCCCCTCACTTACCCTCATTGAAGCTCTCCAAAAAGAGGGGGCAAACTTAAGACTATTCGATCCCGTAGCAATTCCTGCAGCGCAAAAAAGTCTTAAAATTTCCAGCGGCCTCAGCTTCTGTCAAGATGAATATGAGGCTGCGGCTGGTGCGGACGCGATTGTTCTCATCACCGAATGGAAACAGTTCCGATTTGTCGATTTTTCTCAAATTTCCCAACAGATGAAAGGAAAAGCCTTTTTCGACGGAAGAAACCAGTACAAAGCAAGCGAGATGCACGAGCGAGGCTTTGACTATTTTGGCATAGGAGTCGGGGGAAGAAAGGATGAAGGCTGAAGGATAAAGGCTGAAAGAAGAGTAGAAGTGGTGAACGATGAGTGATGAGTGCTGAACTGAAGAAAGAATTGTGCGCTTTAATTGTCCTTTTTCTCATACATCCCATGATCCACATCTTGCTTGCGAAAGGCCCCTACGGGAGTAATGATAAAAATGATAAAATGATAGAACGATAAAAAAAAATTTTGGCGCATGGCGCCGATCCGCAAAGCCGCGTTGTTCTTCTTATCATTATTTCGTTACATCATTTTATCATTACTCCCGTAGGGGCCCTGACCAAAAGAGGCCTATGAAAAATAAGACATTTTCTCTCTCCCGGTTCAATAGACACATGTGTCTTATAATCAAGGACTTGCATCATTAATAAAAGATTGGAAACAATTGTTAAATAAGGTATAATTTTTATTTATTTTATTTAACATGAGGATATTATGTCTTTATCATTAGCTCCAGCAAACCAGGCTTTAGATCCTTCTAAGTATGCGCAATGGACGGAAGAAGAGTGGGAAAAATTTGAAGCAAACGCACAATTAGGAGACCCCAATCTCACACTCAGCAAGCCATTCCAAGACCGGTTCATGGAGCACCTTTTTGCAGACGCTGCATATGCTGACAAAATTCCCATGTTTTTTCAGACTGAAGGCGCCTTTGACGTCTTTTTCCCAAACGGGCTCCCATCTATCCCATACGCCATCGCACGATCAATAACGCCATGCTTTAAGAGTTATGAATTGATAGAAATGCTCTGGTTTAAAACAGGCGACACTACTACCCAAACTATCAGCCGAACGCATGGCAATAGGTTGTATGCCGAGCTCGGTTACTGGAAATTTAATACCCCGCGTTTAAAACCTTATGGAGAACACGCACTCATCGAACATCCCGAAATTTGCAGGAAAATCAAACAAGTTACCCACCTTCCAAAAGTTTTTGCTTCAACGAAGGAGAAGACATTTCCACGTCCCATGACTCAACTCACGCTTGAATATTTAGGTTATCCTCAAAAATTTTGCTCCCAAAACAATGAAACAACTTTTGCAAGGATCAACAACATCCGCGCATGCGTCTTTCTAAGTTTCGCGGAAGTGGATTACCTTCAAAGGGACTACTTTCCTTTTCTCCTCGATCCTCTGGGAAGAATAGATTGCATAGACATCCCGCATGCTCTGCAAAAGATCTCCGGCACAATCGCCGAATACGTCGGCGAAGACGACAGAGTAGAAAAGGATGAAGACTGAAACAAGAGAAGAGAAGAAGTGATGAACGATGAGTGATGAACTGAAGAAAGATTCACGATTTCAGGCAACCACCTTTCTCTCTTTCGTTCATCACTCATCACCCATCGTTCATCGCTTCTTTTCTTCTCATCGCTTCTTTATCAGAATTTTTCTCAGCTGCTCGTGGACCAGTCCATTGCTTGCGAGCATTGAGCCGTGCTGCAAAATGTCATGTCTTTTGTCTTGATAGTCTGTGACTTTTCCGCCTGCTTCTTCGACTAGGAGGATGCCTGCTGCCATGTCCCAGGGTTGCAAGATCACCTCCCAGTAGGCGTCAAAGCGGCCTGCTGCCACGTAGGCGAGATCTATTGCTGCGGAACCTAGGCGTCGAATGGGAAGTCCCATACGGGTCATCTCAGCAAAGACATCGATGCAATATTGCGGATTTTCATCCACATTGTAGGGAAATCCGGTAGCAAAGATACCCATTTCCATATCTATGGAGGAAGAGACCTTTAATCGTGTGCCGTTAAGGTATGCCCCCTTACCCTTTTCTGCGACAAAGAGCTCTCCCGTCATCGGTTGATAAACAACTCCGCAGAGAACTTTTTGTCCTTCACAGGCTGCAATGCTAACGCTGAAGAGAGGAATCTGATGGGCAAAATTCACCGTGCCGTCTAGCGGATCGATAATCCACATGATTGGGGAAGCAGAGGAGCGGTCCATCCCACTCTCTTCAGCAAGAAAGTTGTGGTCGGGAAAGTGCTCACGAATACAGGAGATGATGCACTTTTCAGCACTCTTATCAAATTCGGTGACGAGATTCTGTTTCCCTGGCTTAGAGAAGATCTCATAACTGGAATAGAAGCCTTTTTTAAGAAGCTCGCCTGCACGCAGTGCGGCTTGTATGGCAACAAATGAGAGGGGGCTAGCTGTTTGATTCATCTTTTTTAAATTTTAAAAGGTTTTTGAACTGGGAGAACCGTTTTATGTACGGGTAAATCTTCATGGGACAAGTAAAACAGAGAAAGGCATAAACCCCATCCACAAGCGACATTCCGAGCACATCGGTAAGAATAAGCCGAGAACTGATTGCCGGATGCGCGTCGAATGCATAAAGAAAAGAGAGTTCAAGCACACTGCAAATGATCGAAATCAGCGCTGTGAAGAGAGAAAGTGCAAGAGGTTTATCTGAAAAAAAATGACGCTTCTGATGATAGACTAGGAAGGCGGTAAGTGCGTAACAACAACTATACGCCCCAAAACGCATCTGCGAACTCAAAAGATCAACAATAAGACCTGTGGCTGCGCTCGTCCAGAGCGCCTTTACAAAGTCGAGTCGCATAAACACTAGGGCAAGCAAAGGGGCAAACGCAAAGAGTCTAATCGACGGAAAAAAAACTGTCCCAACAAGAGCGACGGCAAATGCTAAAAAAAAGGGTGGGTAGAGCTGTTTCAGCATATTTGAAATGTTGCTCTTATTCACAATTAATTGCAAAAGCAGTAGACTCACACTTCATGAGCAAACGACTGTTTGATATCATTTTTAGTTTGGTTGTTCTTCTTCTACTTCTGCCGATTTTTTTTCTAATTGGGCTAAGCATTAAACTCACGTCTCGCGGCCCTGTTTTTTACCTTTCAAAACGCATTGGAAAAGCAGGAAGTGAATTTGTTTGTGTTAAATTTAGAACAATGTACGCGAACGCAGACGCGCGTTTACAAGAGATGCTAAAAAATGACCCACAATTGCGAAAAGAGTGGGAGACATTTTGGAAGCTCAAAAGAGATCCACGCACGACTTGGATAGGAAGAGCTCTGCGCAAAACATCACTCGACGAGTTGCCTCAATTTTGGAATGTCCTGAAGGGAGAACTCAGTGTGGTAGGGCCGCGGCCGGTCACGAGCGAAGAGGTTGCAAAATATTACGCCGAACGAGCAGAAAAAATTCTCTCCGTTCGCCCCGGGATCACAGGGCTCTGGCAGACTTCTGGCAGAAGTCTTCTCTCTTTTGAAGAGAGGGTGCGTCTTGAAGAGCTCTACGTGGACACCCGTTCTTTTCTGCTGGATTTAAAGCTGATTGCAAAGACTATCCCCGCGATGCTGTTTTCAAGTGGGGCCTTCTAATGAGTATGCACGTGCTCGTTGCGGGTGGCGCTGGCTACATCGGAAGCCACGTGTGCAAGTCCCTTAAAAATGCGGGTTTTACACCCGTTGTGATCGATAATCTGAGTCAAGGTCACCTCTGGGCCGTGCGCTGGGGACCTCTTGTTCGGGCAAATATCGACGATGAAAAAACAATCAAAGAAGCAATTAGTAAATACAAACCGGTTGGCACCATCCATCTCGCATCGAGTATCAATGTCCGCGATTCTTTAAAAGACCCCTTTGCCTACTATCAGAATAATGTGATGGCCAGTCTAAGATTCCTAGAAATTCTTCTCAAAGAAGGAATCAATTGTTTTGTCTTTTCGAGTAGCGCTGCAGTCTATGGCCAGCCCTCTTCAACGCCCATCGGCGAAGAGCACTCCAAACAGCCCCTGCATCCCTACGGGAGATCGAAATTGATGGTTGAGGAGATTTTGCACGATCTACACCATGCACATGGACTTGTATTTGCAGCATTGAGATATTTTAACGCTTCGGGAAGTGATCCAGAGGGAGAAGTTGGCGAAGCACATGATCCGGAAACTCATCTCATTCCTCTTGCCATAACCTCTGCTTTAGGGCTAAGACCTCCTCTTCAGCTCTACGGAAAAAACTTTCCAACTTCGGATGGAACCGCCATTAGAGACTACATTCATGTGAGCGACCTTGCAGAAGCACACGTCAAGACGCTTCAACTTCTTTTAAGCGAGAAAAAAAATCTCATTCTTAACCTAGGCACCGGCGAAGGGTATTCTGTGAGTCAAATTCTTGAGCAAGTTAAAAAAGTCGTTGGAAAAGAAGTGCCGGTCACACTTGCACCTCGCGTGCCAGCAGATCCCACCTCTCTTGTCGCAGATCCATCACGAGCCAAGCAGCTCCTGCATTGGACGCCGCGCTACTCCTCGCTTACGACGATCATCGAAACAGCCTACGACTGGGAAAGAAAAAGAAGTGATGAATGATGAATGATGAGTGATGAACTGAAAAAAGAAAATCCGGGGAACGGAAACGCAATCCGTAACGTTCACGGCTATCGGTCACTCTTTCTTTCGTGAACGTTCCTGTTTCCCGTTTCCTCTTCCATCTTCTGCTCATCACTCATCGTTCATCCCTGTTTAGATCATCCCCTTAGTCTTAGGGAACAGAAGATTCTGGATGTAACAAGCTTTTTCTTCGACCGCGCGAAGAGGTGGGAAGAGCAAGAGAATGTATGTCCCACAAGGTTGTTTTTGCTGGGGCAAAATAGGGAATGTATTCAAAGATGAGCATCGCAATGCGCCCTGCCGTCTTTTCCGCTGCAATGACTGCAGCTGCACCAGCTTTGTCCTGTGGGTACAATAGTGCACGGACAAGTAGCTCTTTTCGAACTTCTGTCATATCCTCTGCGCTCTCAATCGCCTTATGACTAGGCAATTTGGCTTGTGCAATGAGCGCCTGCGCAGCACGCCTGATGAGGGGAAATAAACTAGTCTGTTCCATGAGCAGCGTGCTCCAATCGCAAGACGATTCTCCAACTGGTCCGGACAAGGCGTTGGGAGTCAAAATCCTCCAGTTAATTTCTTTAATTAATACGATTGGATCGTCTTCGCGTCTTTTTACAATCAATCCATCACGTAATATTCCATGCAAGAGAAAGATTGTTTTTGTGATAGGAAAGGGGGCATCTGTATAATCTGCCGGCTCTCCTACAGAGCAGCGTAATGTTGGATTGATCTCTCTTGCAAATTTACAGGGGATATACGGACTAAAGTCATCTCTTTCAAAAATGGCCATCGCAAACATCGTATTTTGAAAGTGGGCATCGTAAGCCATGGAAATCTTTATGGCATTAAAATTTAAATGTAAGACCCAATCGAGTGGATCCCACTCCTCAAAGTTCATGGGATCTTTCCAAACCTCGGACGCCACCCAAGCCATCGAGACAAGTGAGGTCATACAGACTCCAAGTAAAAAGGGAGCAAATATAGCAGATGTGTTAAAGTTTCGTTATGAAATTATTAGATGGCACTGGGGTTGCGAGCCTGGTTGACGAGAGAATAAAAGAAGCCCTAAAGCAGACCAGGAGAAAGCCTGGACTTGCTTTTGTCTCTGTGGGAGAGAATCCAGCCTCACGCACCTATATCCGGATGAAGAAAAAGCGGTGCCAAGAGGTGGGAATTGTCTCATTCGATAGGGAGTTTTCCGATACGATTGGCGAAGAGGAGCTTCTGTATGAGATCGAAGAGCTCAATCGCGATCCGTATGTCGATGGGATCTTGGTGCAGCTGCCCCTCCCCTCTCACATCCACCCTACGAAGATCATGGAGCGGATCAATCCCGACAAAGATGTAGATGGGTTTCATCCTCTAAATTTAGGCAGGCTTTTCCTAGGAAACCTAGAAGGCTTTCTCCCCTGCACCCCTCACGGTATCCACCTTCTTCTCAAACATTACCAGATACCAGTACAGGGAAAACATGTGGTCATCGTAGGGCGAAGCAACATTGTCGGAAAGCCACTTGCCGCAATCCTCATGCAAAAAAATCAGGATTGTAATGCGACTGTTACCGTCGCTAATAGTTACACTGAAAATCTTGCCGAGATCTGTAAAAGTGGAGACATTCTAGTAGCTGCAATCGGACAGGCACACTTCATTACACACGAGATGGTAAAAAAGGGTGCTGTGGTAATCGACGTCGGCATCAACCGCATAAAAGGAAAGATCGTGGGTGATGTAGACTTTGAACGTGTAGCTCCCCTCTCTTCTTATATATCGCCCGTCCCAGGAGGTGTGGGACCGATGACAATCGCCATGCTTCTTTCAAACACGCTTCTCAGCTATCAAAGAAGAGAGACTGTGTGAGGCTTATCTTTTTTCTCCTCTCTTTCGCATTTCTGACCAGAACCTATCCCATTAACATTTCCAATGAGAGTTCGGGAGATCTTTCCGTTTTTATCTTCTACAACCCTTATGAACAGACCCTTCTCCATCAGGGTAAATTCTTCTCACTCCTTCCGCCGGGAAGTGGAGAATTCCCTTCAACGCGTTTTGTTTCAATCGGAGAAACCCCTTTTCGTCGCGAGATCATCTCGCTTGATCCTAGCACATCAGAAACTCTTGAAAAAAAGTATGCACTCCTTCTCAGCAAAATTTTGTCCGAATGCTCAACATACGAAGAAATTTTTACTTTAACTGCAGGATTTGTGAGGCGTGAGGTTTTTTCGCCGCCTCTAAGCAACGAGCAGAATATAAATGATTTTTTACAAGATTGGATACACGCTAACGCGCGAAGGCGCGATGCTTTTACGCTAACTGATCAAAACCAATTATGGCCTGTGATTCCACTAGAAGATTTCGTCAAAGCAAAAACAGGTATCTGCAGACATCTCGCACTTGTGGTAGGATATTTTCTTGATAAACTGCAAGGTGAAGAGTCGTGCAGGTCGATTCTGCCGCGGGGCAAAACCTACTTTCTCCGCAACGAGGTGACCCTCCGTCCAGAGATTAGCCACCACGCATGGAATCTGTTCCTCTCTGATGACAGGTCGATCATCTGGCATATCGACTCCACAGTGGGCATCATTAAAGACGTGAGGAAAGAGGGGTTAGCGATTGCACGGATTTACGGCCCAAAAGCTTTAGAACAAGAAAAACAAAGGTTATTAAGATCGAACGATGAGTCATAAAAGAAGAAAAAAAAAGAGAGCAAAAACTGAAAAACTGGCCCAGATCATTACCGGCGTGCTGAGAATGCACCCGCGCGGTTTTGGCTTTGTAGTTCCCGATGATCCTACCCTCTCGGAAGAGGATATATTCATTCCCAAACATCTCACGGATAATGCTGTAGATGGTGATCAGGTCCAGGTATCGATCAATCCTGAGGCCAACTCTGAAAAAGGCCCAGACGGACGTATTATTTCCATTATCAAGCGGGGACGCACTCATCTGGCCGGCATCGTACGCCAGATCGACAATCGTGGAGTGATCTTTGTGCACGTTCCTATTTTAGGACAAGGGAAGCAGGTTATCGTCCATACTACGGATGAGCAACCCCTAAAACTTGGCGATCGGATCATCATGAAAGTCGAGGAGTGGGGAGAAGAAGAGCATCCCACCTTCTGCGGTGTCTCCCACTATTTGGGGCACATCTCAGATCCTTCCTGTGATATTCCTGCTGCAGTCGAAGAATATGATCTCCAGGACATCTTTTCTAAAAAAGCGATTACGCAAGCAAGAAGCTTCGGAAAAACAGTCTCTGAAAAAGACCTCAAAGGACGAAAAGATCTCACAGAGACAACCTGTTTCACAATCGACCCAGAAACGGCTAAAGATTTTGACGACGCCCTTTCACTAACGGTTGACAAGCACGGCTACCACCTATCGGTTCATATTGCGGACGTTGCGCATTATGTCACCCCCAACTCCCCTCTCGACGAAGAGGCACTACTCCGCTGCAACTCCACCTATTTCCCAGGCTCTTGTCTGCCTATGCTTCCTGAAGAGCTCTCAAATCTCCTCTGTAGCCTGCGGCCCAACGTCATCCGTCTCACTGTCTCCGTGCTCATGGAGTTCAATCAAACAGGTGATCTGACCGGCTATAAAATTGTCCGAGGGTTCATCAAAAGTGCACAACGTTTTACGTATGAAGAGGCCAAAGAAGTTTTAGATGGTAAATTAAAAAGCAAACACGCCGATACGTTGAAACTGATGGTAGAGCTCTGCCTGCTCTTAAAAAAGAAGCGGTATGAGCGCGGAAGCATCGATTTTTCACTGCCAGATCTTGTGGTTGAAGTGAACAAAAAAGGGGAACCCCTTGGCATTAAAAAGGTGGAGTATGACATCACTCACCAGCTAGTCGAAGAGTTCATGCTCAAGGCAAATGAAGTTGTTGCCACCCACCTTGCAAAAAATAATAAGCCGGTACTATTTAGAATTCACGAAGAGCCAGAAGAGGCGACACTCCAAGACTTTTTCTCTCTTGCTCGCTCCCTGGGATTTTTTCTTACCGACAAGCCCACCCACAAAGATTTACAAACTCTATTCGAACAAGCAAAAAAAACTCCCTTTGCACAGCAGCTTTCCGTCGCTTTCATCCGCAGCATGAAACTCGCTTTCTACTCACCAGAAAATGTGGGACACTTTGGCCTTGCCCTAGAATATTACTGTCACTTCACAAGTCCTATTAGGCGCTATACAGACCTTGTGACAGAACGTCTTCTGTTCAATGAAGAGGGAGAGGAAACAAATTATGAAAAAATCGCGCTGAAATGTTCTGAACGAGAAAGAGTCTCTTTTCGCGCAGAGAGCTCTGTGAAGCTGCTCAAAAAGTTGCGATTGCTTAAAAGCTACGTAAGCGAAGATCCGACAAGAGCATATAGCGCAGTGATCACCCGTATTAAACCATTTGGCATCTTCTTCGAACTTGCTGACATGGCTCTCGAAGGGATGCTCCACATCTCAGAACTAGAAGATGACTATTTCCTTTTCGACCCCAAGCGCAACGTTCTTTTCGGGAAAAGTTCGGGCAAACGTCACTTTGTAGGCGAACCTCTCTCCGTTCGTGTACGCTCTATAAACCTCATCATCTCAGAGACACAGTGGGAGCTTGTCACAGAGCGAGCAAGAAAAAAGTGATGAACTTAAAAAGAAGATCCGGGGAGCGGTAAAGCGATCGGTAACGTTCACGAGAGCAGGCGTCCCTCTTTCTCTCTTGCGCTCACCACCCATCATTCATCGTTCATCGTTTCTTTTCTCCTGCTTTAAAATAAGGCGCTCTCTCGTTACATTAGCTTTATGTTGAAAAAATACTTTCTAACAGGCCTGGCTGTTCTTCTGCCGCTCACGCTAACACTTGCAATTGTTGGATGGGTGGTCAATCTCCTCACAGGGCCTTTCATTGGAATTTGCTCCTCACTCCTATTACGCCTCCACATCATCAACCGCGGCTTTCTCTGGTTAACACCCGAGGAGACGGTGCGATTGGGCAGTCAGCTGTTAATTTTGATCTTTCTCTTTTTTTTCACGCTAGGGCTTGGGATAATCACCCGCTCCTTCTTCATCAATACCCTTCTCGATTTCGGCGATCGGCTGATGCGCAAGATTCCCATTATTAGAACAGTCTATAAAACCGTTCAAGATGTTGTTAAGTCGCTTTTCGGCTCAGGAACCAAAAATTTTAAACAAGTCGTCATGGTCCCGTTTCCACATCCTGGCGTATTCGCCCTCGGCCTTATTGCGGGTAGCGCGCCCCCAGACTGCTCCGCAAAAGTAGGTGAAGAGTTGATCTCCGTGCTTCTACCAACTACACCCAATCCCACCTCAGGCTACCTGTTAATGTACAAGAAAAAAGATCTCATTTTTGTCGACATGCCACCAGAGGAGGCGATTAAATTCATCGTTTCTTGTGGCGTCATTGCACCCTCGGAGAGGCACACATGAAAAAATATCTACTCGCAGGGCTGATCACCCTCCTTCCTATCGCACTCACATTCATGATCATCACTTGGCTCTTTCATTTTTTCACCGGACCTTTTTTAGGCATCGTCCAGAACTTCGTGATCACTTACGAAGGAAGCGCGGGTTTAGATGTAGAAAAGCATCGAGAGCTTACTCTCTTTATTAGTCGTCTCCTTGCCCTAATTTTTGTTTTTGTGCTGACGCTGCTGCTCGGCGTTTTGGGAAGAAGGCTTTTTTTTAAAACGATCATGCAGAAAGCGAACTCTATCTTTTTGCGTATCCCCTTCTTGAAATCGGTCTATCGAATCTCAAAAGAGGTTACCGGAGCGGTCTTCTCGCAAGGGGGAAAAACATTTCAAAAAACAATTCTTATCCCTTTTCCTCATTCGGAGGCTCATACGATCGCCTTTCTGACGGGTGACGCCCCTCCCGTCTGCAAACAGATCATAAAAGAGCTCGATGTCTCAATCTTTGTTCCTACTTCCCCACACCCCCTTACAGGGTACATGTTATTCGCCTCTAAAAAAAACCTTATGGAGGTGGACATCTCGGTTGAGGAGGCGTTCAAATTTCTACTCTCTTGCGGCACCACCCATCCTGGGGAAAGCGAAGTGAAAAAAACTTGATCATTTCGACTTCTCGTTTTATACTCCCTGGATAGAAAAAATAGGAGTCATCTCGTGGTACGCATCAGTAAAGTCGGAGAAATCCGCAGTGTAAGTCCCAAACGTCGCAAGCCTCCGTCCCCAAAGACAGGGCCGCGCAAAGACAACCTTCCAGAAGGATACAAGCCTCATTCAAACGCGCTTTCTGGAGAGCTCGCTAAAACAAATTTCATCCCCACCATCAAGTAAACCTATGTCTAGACATCGCAGTTTTGGAAAACCAAGCAGTTCAGCAAAAAAACGCAATGTGTTGAAGCGTTTCGAACGTGTTGACGTTCTTAGAAAATTGGGAAGATGGAAAGACGGTGAAAATAAAAGAGTCACAGGTCTTCCAAAAACACCCGCTCAAGCATAAGCTGACCGTCGAATTCCGCAATCGTCAGACAGATCTTCCTCTCTCGAAGAGCGAGGTGGTCACATTTGTCTCAAAAATTCTAGAAATGCTCAAAGTAGTTTGCGATGCAGTTGCAGTCCATTTTGTCACCGAACAAGAAATTGCAAAACTTCATCAAATCTATTTCGATGACGATAGTGTGACTGATACGATCTCTTTTCCTCTCGACTCACCCGGAACAGTACCACTCTGTCATCTCGGGGAAGTTTTTGTCTGTCCAAGCGTTGCGCGCAAATACAGCAAACGTCACGGACTCGATCCTTACGAGGAAACAATGCTCTATCTGACCCACGGAATCCTGCACCTCCTCGGCTATGACGATCAGGATCCAAAAAGTCGAAAAAAGATGAGAGCAATGGAAAGAAAGTGCATGCAGCTACTCTTAAGAAGTGATGAACGATGAATGATGAGTGATGAACGGAAGAAAGAGCGAACGCTGGCCTTATGCATTCCCGTTCCCCGGATTTTCTTTCTTCAGTTCATCACTCATCACTCATTACTCATCGTTTCTTCTTCCCCTTCTTCTTTAAGGTGAAATAAGCTACCATTTTCTTTATGGATCATCCCTTCTTTTTTTTGCTTTTTCTTTTAGGATCGGCTCTGCTCACCGCAACAGCATCGGCGCTGCAGAGGTTGGGACGCAGCTATCTGGAAGAGCTGTTTCGGGAAAACCCATCCCTTGCTTTTTTAAAACGCTCCTACCTTCGCTTCTTCTTTAAGGAGCGCATCTGGGAAGGGCTTTTTTTCGCAATTAATTTTACCAGGCAAGTTTTCCAACTCTGTTATGCTATTGCATTTTTTTTCTGCCTCGTTTCTGAAAATCCTTTCTCTCTTACATTATTTTCCCCAGAAAAAGGGTGGGATATCGTCTCCATTTTAATTGCAACCGGAGTGATCATCGCAGTATCACTGATCACTAATTTTTTGATGGAACTGGCTAGCCTATTTCGCCCACAGACGTTTTTAAAACTCACCTCCCCACTATCAACCACGCTGCTCCTTCTTCTCTCCCCTCTCACAGGCCCTATTTTTAAAATTTTCAGCTTCCTATTTCCTAAGGCTCCCCATTTAAAAATGTTGGGACCCGATGTAGACATGCGCAGTAAAATCCTACAACTTTTACACGATTCTGACCTTGCACACTATTTTGATCAGAGCGACAAGAAGCTCCTCTCATCCGTTGTTTCATTCAAAGAGAGAATTGCACGCGAAGTGATGGTGCCACGCATCGATCTTTTCAGCTTGCCTGTGGACACGACCCTACAAGAAGCTACAGAGAGCTTCCTTGTACAGGGTTACAGCCGCATTCCCATCTATCGCGAAAGCGTCGACAACATTATCGGCGTCCTTCTCTTCAAAGACGTGCTTAAACAGTACGCTCGTGCAGGAGACGGTGACAAAGCCGAAAAACATGCGAGCACAATTGAGCGGCTCTTAAAACCAGTCCTGTACACGCCCGAAACGAAAAAAATCTCCCACCTTCTACAAGAATTTCGTAGTAAACAGATTCACCTGGCAATCGTAGTAGACGAATGGGGTGGCACAGAAGGGATCATCACCATCGAAGACATTTTGGAAGAGCTCGTCGGTGAGATCGCCGATGAATATGATATTGATGAGGAGCTCATGTTCTCTGTTCTTCCGGGGGGTGGCTGGATCGTCGATGGAAAAATGAATATCCTCGATATTGAGGAAGAACTGGGCATCAAAATCCCACAGGGCCCTGAATATGACACTTTAGGTGGGTATATCGTCCATCGCGCAGGGACCATCCCTACTAAGGGCTGGCGCATCCACCATGATGAGTTTGATCTCGAAGTGCTCTCATCTGATGAGCGGGCTGTCGATAAGATCAGAATAACACCGCTGCGAGAGAAGGACGAAGGCTAAAGAAAAATCCAACTCAAGATTCTGTCAAAAAAATGCCTCCCTCTGTATGCTACACCGCATGAAATCTGACCCCGCTGTCATTGTATCTAATTTGCACAAGACCTTTCCTGGCCACAAAGATCCCGTCTATGCTCTACGGGGAGTGAATCTTGAAGTGCCGCAGGGAGAGATTTTCGGTTTTCTTGGTCCGAATGGTGCTGGCAAAACAACCGCGCTCCGGATTTTAACCACGCTACTTCCGTTTGAAAAAGGAGAGGCCTTCGTTGCTGGACAGAACGTCAAAACGAACTCTGAAAACGTGAGAAAATGCATAGGATATGTCAGCCAGAAAGGAGGCGCTGACCCGCGTTCGACCGGCTGGGAGAATCTTGTGTTGCAAGGTCGCCTGTACGGACTTAGCAAAGAAAAGTCTCTCGAGCAGGCAAAAGCTCTCACAAACACTTTTAACCTAAGTGAATGCATCCACCGACTTGTAGAAACCTACTCTGGGGGACAAAGACGACGTTTAGATATCGCGCTTGCAATGATGCACGGACCAAAAATCCTATTTCTCGACGAGCCGACCAACGGTTTAGATCCGCAAAGCCGAAACAATTTGTGGGGCAAAATTATTGAATTAAAGCGCGAAGGGATCACCATCTTTTTAACTTCCCACTACCTTGACGAGGTAGATGCACTAGCGGATTCCCTCGCGATCATGGATCATGGAAAAATCGTAGCATCAGGAACCCCTTCTACCCTAAAAAAGCAGATCTCCGGAGATATCATCACGATAGGCGTGCCGAAAAATCTTCACGACCGCGCCATCTCTCTTTTTGAGGAGAAAAAAAGCTTCTTGAGAGAGATCGGTGCTGGCGATGCTGAGCTTAGGCTGTATGTCGATAAGGGACCCTCTGCCCTTCCCCAGATTCTTCGACTACTCGATCAGGCAAACATAGAATTTGAGACGATTCAGATGTCAATCCCAAGCCTGAACGATGTTTTTCTTAAGAAGACAGGGCGTTTATTACGGGAGGAGAACGGCGCATGACAACTTTTAAAGAGATCGGGCTACTCACCCTACGCTGTATAAAGATCTGTCTTCGTAATCCTATCTTTTTGTTTATGGGTGTCGCCACTCCAATCATCTACCTCGCCTTTTTTACCCCACTTCTCAAAACGCTCGCCTCCAATGGAAGTCTTGGTACTGATAATGTACTCACTCTGTTCATACCGGGGATGCTGCCGATCATCGCATTTTCTACCGGGCTCTTCACAGGTTTTGGGATGATCGATGAGGTGAGATCAGGGCTGCTTGAACGCTTTCGCGTGTCGCCTGCAAGACGCTTTTCTATTCTCTCAGGCCCCGTTCTATTCGACACCTGCTCTGTCTTTTTTCAATCTCTTCTTTTTATTATCATCGCACTCCCCTTTGGGTTTCGTGCAAATCCATTCGGCCTTCTCATTCTGTTTCTACTTTTAGCACTGCTTACGATGATCACCTCCTCTTTCGGAAATGCAATGGGGGTTATCTTGAAAAGTGAGGACCGCTTTGCCCCTGTCGTACACGGAATTAATCTTCCCGTGCTCTTACTCTCAGGAACGCTTCTTCCCATGTCACTTGCCCCAGCCTGGCTAAAAACAATCGCCCACTTCAATCCCGTCTATTATGTTGTTGAAGCCTCTAGAGCGCTCGCGCTAGGCAACCTCGCATCGATTGAGGTGTTCTATGCCTTTCTAGTCCTAATCCCCTTTGCCATTTTTACCCTCTACTGGGCAACCGGAGTCTACAGACGCGTCGTGACTTAAAATCACGGAAGCGAAGTCGGATGCGATGGTTTGCAGTGAGTCTCTTTGATTTTGAAGAGAGAGAGGAGTGAAATCAGCAGAAAAGCAGGAAGTGTTAAAAAAGCCATTTTATAGGCACCCATAGAAAACACCCTTGCTCCATCTACCATTTTTCCGTCCCATGTCAGATCGAGAAATTTCCCTGTGAGCGGATCGGACAGGGCGCCCAAAAGCGCATCGAATGTATTCATAAAACCGATGGCTGTTGCTGCAAGAATTGGCAGGCTAATCTCGCGAATCATTGTGAAGCAGAGCAAAAAGCTGCTGATCGAAAATCCAAAGAGGAAAAGAAGAAATACAAGCGCGTAGAAGGAGATGCTCGGCATGTAGATAATAAGGGAGATCGAGATTAGAGCACAAATTGTCCCCCAGACCATGACAATACGTCTCTTTCCAAGCCAGTCTGAAAACCAGCCGAAGACTGGAGCACCAACGGCAAAGCCAATGAAAATCAGCGATACTGCCTGTGCAGCGATGTTGCTTGTGAGTTCAAATGCCTCCGCCATGAAAGCCACACCCCAAAGCCCTCCAAATACCATAACGGGCGCAAAAGCAAATCCACTATAGACTGAGAGCCACCAGGATTGAGAATGTCTTAAAATCTGACCCATGCTTTCCGAAAGAGAGACCTTTGTCGAAACGATGTGTCGCTCCCTTGCATGATCGGGCGCACGATCGCGCACAACAACCCAAAAAACCAGCGCAATGATCAGGCCAGCAGCTCCAATGAGTTGCATCGCGTGCCTCCACTCCATCGCGTTGATGAAAGCGGCAAGCGGAGCTTGCCCACCGACCGCGCCAAGCATCGCAAGTGTCATCATGAGGCCTGCCATCACAGCAAACTGCCTAAATGGAAACCAGTTGGCAATCAGCTTTAGGCAATTGACTGCAGCGAAAGCTGCGCCCGCACCAGTAAGAAACCGTCCGACACCTGCCATCCATAGAGAATCTGCAGCAGCAAAGACGAGACTACCACTGGCACAGATCGCAATGGCAAGGGTTGTGGTTTTTCGGGGGCCAAATTTATCAAGAAGAAGTCCGGCAGGGATCTGCAACAAAAGATACGCGTAAAAATAACACGCCGCCAAATTACCCAGTTCCACTCCGCCAATCTGAAAGGTGCGCATCAGCGTAGCAGTCATCACGCTTGGAGAGACCTCAAGCGCATACTTATAAAACATAAATAACGCGCTTAAAAGCCAGATCGTCCAGGCTCGGAAAGGATACGCCAATTTTTCACGCACATGCATTTTGCTCATTGTTATTTCCTCAAAAAATGCCCATTTTAAGATTTTTTCTGAAAATCCTCAACCGAGAAAAAAGACGGTTATTAGCACAGAAAAGCAACAAATGAGTATGCTCCACCTACAATTTGGAAATGGGAGCGAGATCTCTTTGAAAATAGCCCCACTTGGCATTATACCATTGATCGTTGCGATTGTCTCCCCACTGCTATGCTATGCAGAAGAGCCGTCTACGAATACAAAAAATCCCGCAAACAGGCTCTCAAATAACCCTCCAGGATCTCCTCCAAATTCTTCTGATTTTAATGTATTCGCGGGACTTATTGTATGGACAGCAAAAGAAGCCGGCTCAGACTGCTGGGCCGAGGTGATTACTTCCAACGGCTCCGCATCCTCTAACACTCTACGGCAGGTAGATTTTGGATGGGATCCTGGTTTTCGAATTGGCGCAGGTTACCGCTTGAGCCACGACCATTGGGACACGCAAGCCTATTACACACACTTTCAGACAATAGGAAAGGATCATGTTTCGAACGGACCTGGAACAGTTCACTCCGCGTTCTTGGGCAATTTTTATGTTAACAACCCAAATGGATCCGGTCTTTCTGGCCCATCTTATCAAAAAGCGAGCATCGACTGGACAATCCACTTCAATATGTTGGACTGGGAACTAGGACGCAATTTTTTGGTTAGCAAGTCTTTAGCGCTACGTCCATTTCTCGGCTTAAAGGGTGGATCGATCGCTCAATCCATGCATACGGAATGGCAGAATCCAGATCTCTCCGGTGCTGCATTTTTTAATTTAGGAAGAGAAAATCTCAAGAACAACTTCTGGGGTATAGGCCCAGAGGTTGGGATCAATACCAGGTGGCGTTTATGTGCCCGTGAATATCAATCATTTCACCTTTTCGGTGATTTTTCTGGAGCCCTTATGTGGGGACACTGGTCATTTGGCGATCTCTTTAAAAACGATATCGGCGATCGAGTTTCTATCCATCTCAAAAACATCAAAAGCGGGGCTTCGATGGCACGAGCCTACATGGGATTCGAATGGGACGCCAATTTCCATCAAAATCGATACCAGTTTTCTACAAAACTAGGTTATGAGATGCAATTCTGGCTTGATCAGTTACAGTTTTATTCTTTCACAGGCGGAAGACTGACAAATGCACTGACGCTACAAGGAGGAACTCTTGAGTTCTGCTTCAATTTTTAGAAGAAGAATATTTCTGTGCATCGGCCTTCTCCTATCAGCGTCTACACACCTGGATGCCGCGGAAGAAAAGAAGACACAAAATCCTAGTAACGACTGGGCACTCTCAGCTGATTTTCTTGCCTGGTTTGCCTCTGAAGAAACAGCATCTATTTGGGCTGACGTTATTACCATTGGAAATAATACAAGCACCTGGAGAGCGCCTGGGTTTAATTTTAAATGGGATTATGGTTTCCGTCTGGGAGCTGTGCGCAATTTCCTCTATGATGCATGGGACACCGCACTCTACTGGACGCGGTTTCATACCGATGCTAAACACACTATTTCCTCTCAACCCAACACTCGTATTGGGCCCGAGTTCTTTGCAGCCTTCTTAAGTGGAGATGTCCCTCAAAGCATGCGTGCCAAGTGGAGCCTTGATCTCAATATGTTTGATGGGGAGCTAGGGCGAAACTATCGGATTAGCAAAAGCCTGTCTATGCGCCCTTTCTTGGGTTTAAAGGGCGGATGGATCAACCAGTCGATCGATGCCAACTACTTCAATCTGACCATTAACAACGTTCTGACGAACAATTCGGGAAAAGAGCATTTGAAGAACAATTTCTGGGGTGTAGGCCCTTTGGGAGGAGTGAATACGAAGTGGAACGTTGGCGATTTTGGTTCCCGCTTCTTCAATTTCTTTGGTGATTTTTCTATGGCCACCATGTGGGGAAACTGGAATTGTGGTGACGTATATAAAAATACCGCATCAAAAAAATCTTCTGTAAACACAAAAAATTCGACATTGGGAGCTCTCATGTTTCGAGGATTTGCGGGAATTGGTTGGGATGCCGATTTGCGCGCTGGAAGATCACGCCTTGCACTAAAGCTAGGATATGAAATGCAGCTCTGGCTGAATCAGCTGCGCATTGCTACCTTCCAACTCCAGCGCTTGCACAGCGACCTCACCCTGCAGGGAGTAACCTTCAATTGTCGGTTGGATTTTTAACGAGAGAAGACAATGGTAATGATTTTTGCGGACGCACTCTATTGGCATACTGGGCAAACAGTAGACTGGGCATCCACGCTCACAAACAATCAGAACTACGAACAATTCGCACTTAAAACATTCACCTTTAATTGGGCTCCTGGCTACCGAATTGGTCTTGGGCGCACAATGGGACATGATCAATGGGACACCCAAGCAAGTTACACCTGGTTTCATTCCAAAGCGTCCGATCATGCAACCGGAGCCGTTACGTCAACTTCTTTGGCCGCAAGACTCTCCCTTTTAGAGCCATTTACTACAGGAAGAGCCACAATAAATCTGCACTACAAGATGGTTGACTGGGATTTAGGCCGCAGCTTTTTAGCCAGCAAACATCTCGAATTGCGACCATCCATAGGGCTAAAGGGAGGATGGATTAGTCAAATGATTCAGTCGGATTTTGCCACTCCCAATTTGCTCGGTTTCATCGCATTTTCTGCATCAGATAAGATAGCGCAACACTTCCGAGGCGTAGGCCCTAAAGGAGGAGTGACTGGGAAGTGGTATTTAGGAAACAGTCAAAAACATTCGTTTAGCCTCATTGGCAAGTTTGAAGCTGGATACCTTTGGGGACACTGGGCGATTCGCGATAAATTCATCGATGATTTAGGAACCGTAATTTCCGTCAAACCATCAAATCGCAACTTTGGCTCTTTTCTACTCCGCGGTTTTGCGGGTTTAGGATGGGACTTAAATTGTCATCACGATAGAGCACATTTCAGCATAAAACTCGGTTATGAGATCGAAGATTGGCTGAATCAATTACAAATTTATACCAACATCTCAGGCTCCCAAAATAACGATCTGATCCTGCAGGGGCTCACTGCAGGTGCGCGTTTCGATTTCTAGATTTAAAAAAGATTAGATCTATATCTTCTCGTCATGAGATTGATGAAAAAGGCGATGGCAAAGCAGAAGACAGCAAGAGTTGCGCCATATCCTACAACCTCTTGCGTACGTGGAAAAAAACCGGTCATCTCTCTTGCCGAACGTTCGTCTGCTAGCGCTCGCACTGCAACCACCGCCCCCGTTGCAACAAGCGGTACAACTGCAAAGTTTATTCCCGTCCCTAGCGCTTGAAACACCTCTCGCTCTAGCTTGCGAGGTTTGGGTAAAATTTGGTTGACACATTTGGGGTCGATCTTAGCTCGACATAGAGGACAGGTCGCCGGCCGCCTCTTTTGAGCGCAGGTGCGCAGCCAAACTTTTAAACACTCTTCATCCAGAGGATGCCCCATTACATCTTGCCCTTTCTCATCTATGTTGATCTTGTGCGCGTAGAATGGTGCATCTGCTGCCTGTCTGCAAATATTGCACTCAAGACCTGTCACTGACAAGTCTAGCCTTCGAAAAATTACCATGAGATGAACTACCTCTGACAAACCGATCGCCAAGCATCAATCTTGCATGGCGACCGATTTTTTATGAAGATTAGGCTGATTTACGCGCTGCTTGTTCGTTAATTCCTTTAGTGAAAATGCTTCCGGCGGCGATTGCTGTTAATTTTTTATCAGCAAGCTGCTCCTCCTTTAACGTCTCATTCAAAAGCTCTTCCGCTTTGTCAAAATCCAAATATTTCGCAAATCCCTTTAAGGTTCCGTAAACTGTAATTTCATAATGCTCAACACGTTGAGCACAGCTAATAAGTGCCGCATCGCGTACTTCATGAGGGTATCGAGCTTTCATTATTTTCTTTGCTTCTCTTACAACTGCTTCTAGAGCCTCACACTCGCGCCCCTCAAGGTTGATATTAAGATCGTTAGCAATCGTTTCCAGCCTGGTAATATGTTGTTTTGTCTCCTTGTGATGTTGCTGGAAAACCTCTTTAAGCTTTGGAAGGTGCGCTGCTTTTGCTAGCAGCGGCAACAATTTTTCGATTTGTATTTCAGCACTATAAATATCGCGTAATTCATGTGCAAAAAGATCAGTAAAATTCTTCATAAATTCTCCTATTGTTGCCTGATTGGAATACCAATCATACGATCCATTTTTGAGCAAAACCATCGGAGTGGAACTCTTAGGCGCTCATCTTTAAAAATATCAAGGCCAACACTTACAAATAAACATTTTTTTAAAATTAATTTTTTCCTAACAATTTCGCAACATTTCTAAGAGCCGCTTCGAGATTGGCTCCCTTGCCTAAGACAGGGAAGTAAATGTCTTTCAGCCTCTTAAGACGAGAAAAAATCGTTTTGATGTTGTACTTTTTTGGATCCAATCCTTTCTTTACTTCTTTCCATTTTAAAGGGGTGGACACAGGAGCCCCGGGCCTTGCCCTTAAGCTGTAAGCTGCGGCGATGGTTTGGCCAAAATTATTCTGATAGCAATCGATATACACCTTGCCCTTTCTTTTTGCGATAGAGCGCTCTAATGTGGTTATTTCTGGGAGACGACTATGAACAATCATTGCGACAACCTCCGCAAACCTTTTGACCTGGTCGTAGGTGTATTTGGCCCCCAGAGGAACGGTGACATGCAACCCTGTTGCACCTGAAGTTTTGCAATAGCTTGCAACTTCAATTTCTTCAAGAACGACATGCACTTCTTTGGCTACTCGCACGACATCGTCAAAAGATGCTTCTTTAGGGTCCAAATCGAAGATCATGTAGTCAGGGTAATCCGGCTTCGTAAATCTTGAGAAGAAGGGATGAATTTCAATGCATCCTAAATTAGCCACAAAAAGAAGGCTCACCTCGTTCTGAATCAGGAGATAATTGATCGTTTTGTTTTCGTGTTTTATGCGCGTCGTTTCAATCCAATCTGGATGCTCTTTGACATCTTTCTGAAAGAAGGACTCCCCGTCAACACCATTCGGAAACCGTTTTAAAGATTCAGGTCTGTCTTTGAGATAAGGTAAAATCCAGGGAGCGATTTTATCATAGTAGCGTAGCACGTCGCCTTTTGTAATCTTCTCTTTGGGCCAAAAAACCTTATCCAGATTTGTGAGTTTAGGTTGATTGATTTTTTTCTCGACTTTGGACTTCCTGCTGAGATTTTGACGTTTTTTAACTAGCAGCCATTCATTCTTTTCACTATTCATGCGAACGAGCGAAAAGCTACCCTTTAGTTTCTTGCCATGCAGGGTGAAATGAAAGGAGCCCTTTTTCAACCCGGCCAGCAACAACTTCTCTGATGTCTTTGCATCCTCATGATCGATCTCATATGTTCCTTCGTCCCAAATCGAGACAGTTCCTGCGCCATACCCTGCCGGAATCGTTCCCTCGAAGTTTTTATAAGAGTAAGGGTGGTCTTCTACCATGATTGCTAAGCGCTTTACACCAGGATCCATCGTGGGCATTTTAGGAATCGCCCAGCTCTTCAAAACGCCAGCCGCTTCCAAACGCAAGTCGTAATGCAAACGTCTTGCATGGTGCTCCTGAATCACAAACGAGAGTTGACGGCCTTTTGCTTTTCTAATTTTGGCTGAAGGTTCCATAGAAACTTTGAGATCTCTCTTCTTCTTATAGGTAGATAATCCCATGAGAACTCTCTCTTTAACTTCTAGGAACTAATTCTCTTGCAAGCACAAACGCAAAAATTCCAATCATTGAGCTGATTTTTGCAATGTTCATGTTAACGCGCTCTGACGGAGTCTTTCCTTCCCACGTCTGGATCTCCCAACCAACCACTCCAAGAGAGGAGGCCCAGCCTAGATACCCAAGATATTCAAATGCTTTGACATGAAGATAAGATACGGGCCAAAGCGCATTCAGCATGCGTGCCGTCACCACTGCGAGGAATATGATCAGCATGCCAGACAAAAACATCCTCAGATAAGAAAAAATAATTTTTTTCTTTTTTCTCTCTTCTGAAGCGTCGGTGTTTCTAGCCAAAGAGACCACCTACTGTTTAATCGAAATTGTAAAAATTACCTGTATTTTTACAAACAGCAAAGTCTGATGAACTCCTTGCCTTACAATTTCCTAAATCGTTTAAGAGAACAAAGCACCCCAAAAATTACACTAGCAGCTAGCAAGCTACCTTGCGCACGTACAATTTCATCAAAGTGTACATTTTGTTCCACTAATTCAATCACCTTGGCAGCGAGCGCATCGATAGGCAAGGTTGTATTCAGCAATGGTAAATGAACATAGCGCGTACCCCAAAATGAAAGCCTGACCTGAGTCTGTTCTACCAAAGGTACTAGATCTGCTAATGACTGTGCTATATCTACAACTAATGGCGCTGCCATTTTTTATCCTTGTGTAAGCACCTGTGGTGCTAACCAGCGAACAGGAGGATGATGATCGTCACGTCTTGGGAA
>JBIOJU010000002.1:0-18214 GCA_044451165.1 Chlamydiales bacterium
GCCCACTTATAGAAATTGAGAAAGATTGTATTTGTGAACTGCAAGATCTGACCTCCTAACCAGCCACCTAAAAAGAGGAGAACAATCATCACAGCAAAAAGCTTCACCATAAATGAAAGAGTCTGCTCCTGAATCTGCGTTGCAGCCTGAAAAACCGCCACAAAGAGGCCGAGTAGCGTGCTAATGATGATGGGTGGCCCGGATAGTATTAAGATAAGGAGAAGCGCTTGGTAAGAGAGTTGATAAATTTCAGAAGAAAACATCGTTTTTTTTCCTTTATCTGAACGACATCACAAGTCCCTGCACCAGCACCGTCCATCCATCGACCATGACAAGCAGGAGTAGTTTAAGCGGAAGCGCGATCGTGAGTGGTGAGAGCATCATCATCCCCATCGCAAGCAGGATATTCGATGTGACAAGATCGATGACGAAAAAGGGAAGATAAATAAGCACACCTATTTCAAAAGCCGCCTTGAGCTGAGACGTGATGAAAGCGGGAATCAAGACAATGAAGTCATTGGGCTGAAGCGAAGAGCGAAAATTTTCAGGAAACGACTTGTATGCGAGCTGGTAAAAACTGGTGATATGCTTGCCAATGGTATTTTTCTGTAAGAACAGGCGGAGCGGCTCCTTTGCCTTGTCCACTACGTTCACCACATACCTTGCGGTGGGTGGGGAAAAAAGTTCTTTTGGTGCGGCTTCATGGATGTAGTCGGAGGCGGCATTGTACATCGCAAGGCCTGTAGGATACATCACATAGACGGTCATGAGGAGTGCAATTCCATTCAACACCTGATTCGGGGGAGTTTGCTGTACGCCAATTGCATTCCGAAGAAGCGACAGCACCACAACGATTTTAACGAAAGAGGTAAGAAGCATGATCGCAAAAGGAAGAATCGAAAGACCCGCGAGAACTGCCATTTCAATGATGAGAGGCGGCGGGGTGGCGTCTCCTCCTTGCGCCGCTGCAAGGGCAGGAATCTGATCGGAGAGAAGTGGTGTCCCTTGCGCAAAGAGCGGAAGCGCACAAAAGATAAAAGCAAGAAGAAGTGTCAATTTTTTCATGAAGGATTCACTTTACTGTTTCGTATAACGTTCGAAGGCAGCTTCGAGCGCACGCCACTGGTTTTCAATTGTCGCGTTGATAATACCTGCTTCGGTCTCGATGATGCAACCCCCGGGTGAAATATCGGGGCGATCCTGAATCGAAAGACTTTCGACCTGTTCAAGAATGGCGCGAATTTTTGGCTTCTCCTGCTCTAGGATATCGCGATCAGCTTTGTTCACAAAGATCTTGATGCGATGGTGCTGTGTAATGGGAGAAATTACCTGAAGGACAATATCAACGATCGTCTCAGGGTGGGTTTCCAGCTCTTTTGCGACAATTTTTTTTGCCGCTTTCAAAGCAAGAGGCAGTAGAGATTGCATGGTTTCATGGCGCACTTTTTTGAGTTCACTATCAAAAAAGAGGAGCTGCTCATTGAATTTTTCGAGCCCGTCAGCATAGCCTTTTTCTTCTGCCTGCTTGCGAAGAGAGACACACTCCTCTTCAGTTGCTTGTTTCAGCTTGGAGGCGTCCTGTCTTGCCTTGTCTACGATCGTCTTTGCTTCCACGAGCAAGCTATACTGATCGCGAGGAATCACCTTTTCTTCTGCAGCAGGGTGTACATCACCCTGATAGATAAGAGAGAAAAATTTCATTTTTCTTTCGGGGTTGAGATGAGAGGAAAAATCTCTTCAACTTGGGAGACAAGAAGCTCATGTGCGCGTAGATGCTCTAACGGTGTGGCAAGCTTTCGCAAAAGTTCTCCTCTCTCGATGTCGAGTTTATGGCTGATATACCATAAAAGACTCTTTTCTTTTTGGAAAAGAGCTTTGGCCAAGCGATTAATCCCTCTCTGATGGATGAGTGTTCGAAGGGTCTCTTTTTTTCCATCCCACTTTTGAAGTTCCATTGGTTTAAAAGAGAGTGGCTCTTTGCTCTGGAGCAGTGTGTTCAAAAAAGTGAGCTCGGCAGGAGAGAGCGCGGCGTAGATCTGCTTGAGCCTTGAGGTATCGATGATCTGCTTAACCTGAGATGCCAGGTCGTGAAGGGCCAAAAAATCGATCAGATGGTGAAGCTCCTCTGTGCGCAACTCGAGCAGTTTATTGAGAGGAGAGTCTGGCAAACACTCTATAGGCAAAAGATCCTCGTCTTCGACTTTACTCCATAATGTCTTGTAGAGAAATGGAAGCGCCGCACTATTAACCTCTGGTGCGTGGTTCGAGAAGAGAAGCTGTTGTTTAACTCCCTTGACCTGTTCTGGTGTTAAAGCTGCGAAAAAGAGTTTCACCTCATTTTCTGAAAATGCCCTAAATGCAGGGGTAAGCCAAGAGTAGTGCACTGCATGCAAGAGCTGCTTTTCATCCGCAAACCCTGCTGTAGGATCTCCGTAAAAGGAGGTGGCAAGTTCATGCATGCCCTCTTGCACCTCGAAGGATAACTTCTCGAAAAGCCCGGCCTTTTTCTCTTGAGAACTTTTTAGAAGGAATGCTTTACAGACAGTCAATGCTGCAACATTCATCGTCGCTCTTCCGGAGACTTCTTCTCTTGTTCTGCACGCTTACTCTGCGTGTCGACAGGAATCGGATTGAAAAGCTCTCTCAAACCGCGGCCGCGTTTCAATACCGGATAAAATTTCCAGATGAGCCATCCTAACCCTGCAGCAAGAACAACCGCAATGAGCGTAAGAATAAAAAAGAGGGTCCTAAAACGGCTTGCTGAGGTCTTGCTCATGACAATCGACCAGATGCTGACATACTCCTTAGGTTTGGGAGCAAGAGACTCTGGCTGAGGCATCAAAGTGATATCCGCAAAGCGAGAGCGATCGGAAATAATCGTGACGTCGTTCACATCAAGACCGCTCACACTCCCCGCGACAAGTCGTTTGATCTTGGTGACCAGGTGACTATTTGGGTCATCTAAAATGCCCTGATGTTTGACATAAACAGAAGCCGTGACCTTTTTCGCGGGAGCCGCGGCTGTACCAGGAGCAACAAATGAGGTTGTTTCCGCGGGAGGAAAGGAGAGCTGCACGTCCGCATCGATGACTCCATCAATTTTTCGAATGGTATTCGCAATCTGCTCGGCAAGCCCAGCTTGGTAACGGATCGTCTCCTCTTTTTCGGAAGACATGAGTCCTGCTTTTGCAAAAAGATCGAGCAGATTGACCCCTTTTCGTCTTGGAAGGCCATTTTGATTGAGCTGAGCCATCGCTTCAGTTGATTGCGCGGGTGGCACGGCGATGCTCCAAAGACTAGCCGCTGCACCACCTGCTGCCGGGCCCGCGCTCGGTGAAGGGATCTTGTCCGCGTTAATCTTTTTGCTCGCCAGAAAGACGACGATCTCATTTGCCTCTCTCTCCTCCACATCATTTACGATGACCATATTGGTCTCGCACGCAACAAGCAGGATCAGAGCAAAAAACAGAGTTTGTAAGCGAAAGCGCATAGTATCTTACTTATATCACCCGGTTACGATTAATCCAAGTGCTTCGAAGAAAGATCGGGCACGGGCATGCACACGGGCATAGGCACGAAAGAAAGAGACTCCCTCAATTCTTAAGATATTTTCATGTTTTATAAGCTTTGGGAGGCTTTTTCCCTCTTTCGTGCCCGCGCCCGTGCCCCTGTGCGTGCCCGATCTCTTTGCCTTCAGTGAGATTTGGTAACCCACAAAGGTCCTTTCCCAAATCGCCTTAGAAGATAATCTTTCACCCCGCACAATGCGGCACGGTACTGGAGGATTTTTGCCTTCTTCTCTTGGCGTTTCTCTCTAGCGGTCAAGGGAATCTGGAGAGTTTTGAGGAGGTAGAGCTTGAGAAGATGTGAAATTTCGCGAAGAAGGATAAAAGAGAGTGGGACTTTTTCTTTAAAACTGCAATTTCTTTCGATCCAGAGGAGCCGATTTCTCCACCAGTAGTAGGTGGTATGCGGCTTTTTCCCCGTAAAAGAGGCGGAGACCTTATGCCAAAGAAACGCGTCCGGAGAGGTGCGCGAAAGAAAGCCTGCCCGCTTGGCACTAAAACAGAAATCTGCCTCTTCCCAAATGAGAAAATAGCGGGGCTCGAGCAGTCCGATTTTTGCAAACACCTCTCGGCGGATCAGAATGGCAGCACCACAGACATAATCCAAAACAAGAGACTCTTTTGCATGCTCTTTTGCGCGGAATCCAACAAAATCAAATGCAGCCCTTCTTCTGTTCCAATTTCCCCCAAAATGGTCTAGTCGGTCTCGCTCATCGTATAGAAAGATAGTTGCTCCAAAAATTCCCGCCTCAGGATGCTCGGTCATCGTCTTTGAGAACCCACTAAGAATTTGAGGGTCTACGAGGGTGTCGTTATTGAGCAGCAGAACAGCATCCGCTCCTTGTCTGAGCGCCTCCTGGATCCCCACATTATTTCCTTCAGCAAACCCGAGATTTTTGCCTGTTTCCATAAGAGCGATATGCGGAAATTGTGTTCGAATAAGAGCAACCGAATCGTCGGTCGATCCATTGTCAACAACGAGCACCGCAAAGCGCGGATAGTCGATCTTAGCAACAGAAGTAAGACACTCAAGCGTGTCTCGTCTCCCATTCCAGTTCAAAATCACGATATAGATAAGAGGATTCATGATAGATAAGCCCCCCATCCCGCTTCCCGATACATCCTCGCCGCCGCCAGGGGATCCTTTGCGCTGGTGATGCCGCGCCCGACGATGATCATGTCGCTACCAGCGCGGATAACGCTTTCAGGGGTACGGTATTTCTGTCCAAGAGCATCTCCTCCTGTTTCCATTTGAACACCGGGTGTCATGTGAATGAAACGGGGATCGTGTGCTAATTTTCTCAAACAAATAAATCCGATCACAAAATCTGGATAGCGGTCTGCCATCTCAACTGCTTTTTGGGTATAGTCCCCTTGTGCAAGGGTCCCTTCCGCGCTCATTTCGGCAAGAAGAAGTAGTCCCCTTTGTCGCGGAAGACCGATCTCCTGTAAACCTTCAATGATTCCCGTACCTGGCAGGATATGGGCGTTGGTGATATCTGCCCAGTCTGCAATTTTGTAGATGCCCCCACGGTACTGGTCCAATACGGTTTTGCCAATGTCTGCAAATTTGCGGTCTTCAAAAAGAAGAAATTGCTGTTCCATTGCAATTTTCTTGAGCTGAACCACGACTTCTGGTGAAAAATCTTCCAAAATGTCGATGTGGGTTTTGAGGAGAGAGATTTCAGGACCGACTTTTTCGGCAAAGGCAAGAAGCTCTTCTGCTCTTGTAAAATCGGCAGAAAGAGAGAGGTTGCTCCGCTTCTCTTCCATGAGCAGGAAAAGTCTCTTTGCAGTCGGATTGGTCGCAAGATCTGCCCGCTCTCTATAAGTTAGCTTGTGCATAAGAGGTTTATTTCTTTTTTTCTTTCATTATCCAACGTTCATGGCAGCAAGGACATTCTGATTAATTTTGTTAGCTTCATAGAGATATGTAGCAAGTTCAGCAAGGGTAAGGAGGGAATGTGTTTGAATGCCTTGGGTGTTTAATCTCTCTCTGCCGCCCTGCTCACGGTCGATGATGAGGACCGCATCTCGCACGATAAGCCCCTCTTTCTGAAGAGACTCAGCTGTTTCCAAAATGCTGCTTCCAGTCGTCATCACATCTTCAAGAATGAGGCAAGTTTCGCCTTTTTGAAAGACTCCCTCAATCTGTTTTTTTGTACCATATTCTTTCACCTCTTTACGGCGGAGCAGCATCGGAATCTCGTGTGAAACGGAAAAGCAGGTTGCAATCGGCAGTGCCGTATAGGGCACCCCGCAAACACGCTGAAACGAAAGCTCTTCTGCTCTCTTCCACATCATTTCGGCGATTTTACTGAGCAGCTCGGGGTATGAGATGACCAGGCGAAGGTCCAAATAGACTGGAGAGTGTAGTCCGCTTTTCAATGTAAATGAGCCAAATTTTACCATCCCAATTTCAAAAAGCCGTAAAGCCAGTTCACGATTTAGCATCTTCTTTCCTTTGGTGATAGCGCAAAGCAAGATAGGGATCCCACATCATGCCGGTGGCGCTCATCGCAATTTCTGCACCGGCAGAAAAAAACTGATCGAAATGCTCCTCTTTTGTAATGCCGCCGCATCCAAGAAGAGCAAGATCTAGCTTTTCTCTGTTTAGGATTTTCCTTGCCTGTTCTAGAAATTTGAGAGCGTCCATTCGAATAGGCCCTCCGCAAATGCCGCTCGTCATGCGAGACGGCCCGAGCGCAGCTTCCCCATTTTGATCTTTCACGGCCATGCTTACAGTGTTAATGCCGCAGACGCCTCTTGCTCCACATGAAGCTGCTGCGGTCAAGACTTCACGCATCTGCTCATGGGATGAAAAGATTCCCATTTTCAAAATGAGTGGGATGGGATGCACCGCTTTGACAAGCGCCCTTCCAATCTCCATGACACTTTGAGGAGACATGTAAAGGCCCCCCTCTTTTTTAGCCACGTTAGGACAAGAAAAATTTGCTTCAATGATTTTTGCGCCGGCATCTTTGGCAAGAAGAGCGGTCTCGACAAAATCTTGCAAAAAGTTCATCTCAGGTCTCTCTGTTCCCACAACAGAGACGATCATCACTTGCCCAGGCTTTAAATAGCTGTTTGCGCGTGCGATATCTTCTTGCAAAAAAGCAGGCGACATCGAAGGCATGCCAAAAGAATTTGTCACAGCTAGCGCCTCAATGTTTTGAGGTGAACCGGCAGCAGCTAGCGCACGACTTCCCTGGATGTCGACGTAAATCATATTGGGCAAAGGATGCGCAGGGTGAGAACGGCTGCGAATAGTTTTGTAAGTGACCACGTCAAATCCAAGAGATGCCGCAAGCTTAACCCAGTTTGCCGTCAGAAGAGGCCCTGCCGGCACCCCGAGAGGCGAGGCGATGCGCATGCCGAGAAAATCCATCCACTTTGCTTGTGCAGGAAACACGCGCTCCGGGAGCTTCTCCATAAAAAAGGGTCCCTGTTCTGCATTTTCAAGATAGGTTTTTGCGATATCGTAAAGTGGGGGATTGTTTGGATACCAGTTTCGGACTCTACTTTTGTAAGTCATAAACTCTCCCTTGGAGAATTGTGTAAATAGGCCAGCCTGTCAATTGCCGTCCGTGATAGGGCGACCAGCCACACCGACTTTTTAGTTTCTTCTCATCGACGAGGCGCATTTTATGAAGGTCGACAAGAACAAAATCCTCACTTCCTTCACGACGAAAGATCTTTAAAATATTTTCCCGCATTAGATTTACAATCTCTTTTAGAGAAATTCGCTTCCGTTGATAGGCATCGAGTAGAAGAGGAAGTGTCGTCTCAACACCTGGAATGCCAGAAGGCGCCTGACCATAGGGCTTATTTTTCTCTTCTAGTGTATGAGGAGCATGATCAGAGCCGATCGTATCGATTACACCTGTTCGAATGGCGTTCCAGAGACACTCTCCATCTTCTTTTGTTCTAAGGGGAGGATTCATTTGAACCTTAGTTCCCCACTTTTTGTAATCCTCTTCTGTGAGAAAGAGATGGTGCGGCGATGTCTCTGCAAAAAGTGCAACGCCCTCTTTTTTGGCCTGGGCAATCAGCTCAACCTCCTCTTTTGTCCCGATGTGTAAAAGATAGAGGCGCGTTCCATATTTTTTGGCGAGGCTGATCGCGCGTCTTGTTGCTTCAATTGCAACTTCACGACTGCGCAACTTGGAGTGAACTGCAGGATCTGTCGCTCCCAAAAAAAGCGCCCTCTGTTTTGCAAGAAGCTGTTCATCTTCTGCATGCACAGCCAGAAGAAGATCATATTTTTTCGCGAGACTAAATGCCGTGTGTAAACTCTCCTCATCGTCCATGAGCAGTTCGCCCGTCGAAGAGCCCATGAACACCTTAATCCCTACGATCTCATCTTCAGATTTTTCAATCTCGTCAAAATGGTGCTTATCGGCGCCAAGGTAGAGGCCATATCTCAAAGGGATATCCACACTCCTAAGCTGCACATCAATCAGCCTGCTTTTTTCACGCACCCTGTCCTGCGCAATCGTTGAGGGGATGGTGTTAGGCATATCGAAAACAGTCGTGATTCCCCCATGAATTGCGGCGGAAGCTCCCGTCAGCCAGTTCTCTTTGTATTCTAGACCTGGAGTGCGAAAATGCACATGTGGATCGATCAAGCCAGGAAAGAGAGTCAGCCCACGACCATCGATCCGCTGATTCTCTTGAGATGGAACCAGCTTGTCGATGACCTTCCCCTCTAAAGTCTGCACGTTTGTAATTTCGATCATCTTCTGATTATGTTTTGTATCCGCGGATCTCACCTCTTTCAAAGAGCTTTTCACAAAAATCACAGCGGAGAAACACCTTCTGTTTATACTCCTCTACGAAAAAGAGGGTCTCCACCGGTTCGCTCCTAGTAATGCAGCAAGGATTTGGGCAGATCAGAATATCCCTCACCTGATCTGGTAAGCGGGCCTTAATCTTCTTTTCCACCTCGTAGTTCCGAATAATGCTGAGAGTCGCAAGTGGGGCAAAGAGGGCGATATCATGGGCTTCTTTTTCAGTGAGATAGCGGCCTGTAATTTTGATGATATCCTTACGTCCCATAGAGTGGCTAGAAAGGTTAAGTCCGACCGTCACCTGATTTTTGTATGCGTTCAGCTTGAGAAGTTGAATAAGAATGAGCGCAGATCCCTGAGTGATATGGTCGATCACAGTTCCATCTTGAATCGCAGAGACAGAAACGGTTGTCATATCTTGCTGACCTCTCTCCTCATCTGTTTCAAAAACAACGATTTTTGCTCAACTTGAGATGTATTGGACTCGAATATCTGAGAGAGGAGCGCCTGTCTCACAAAAAGACCATTCTCTGCCTGCTGAAAGTAGTAGGCATGGGGCGTCTGGTCGACAGCGCGATCGATCTCTCCTACTCGAGGAAGGGGATGAAGAACTTTTAGATGCTTTTGCGCTTTTTGCAGAACTTCTTCGGTGAGAATATAATTTGTTTTGACGCGTTCATAAATGGCTGGGTCAAACCGCTCTTTTTGCAGTCGTGTCATATAGAGAATATCTACCTTTCCAATGACCTCTTCAATGGTCCGATGGAAAGAAAACTTTCCGCGTTTTTTGCGCAGTTCTTGCAAGATTGCATCGGGAAGGGTCAACTCGTCAGGAGAGATAAAATAAAGGCGCATCCCAAAGAGCGCCGCCGCGTAGGCAAAAGAATGAACTGTGCGTCCATATTTCAGGTCGCCCACGATAGCAATTTTTAAATGCGACAGCTCGCCGTGACACTCTTGGATTGTAAACAGGTCTAGAAGAGTTTGTGTCGGATGTTGATTTGCACCATCACCGGCATTAATAATCGGCTTGGACGTCGCAAGACTTGCGAGCTTAGCAGCCCCTTCCAGTGGATGCCGCAGCACAATTGCATCGCTCAGTCCACCAATCACCTTCATTGTATCGAAGAGAGTCTCCCCCTTTTTGACCGAGAGCGAATCCGCGTCAGAAAACCCGATCACTTGGCCGCCCAGTCTTAACATAGCAGCTTCAAAAGAGAGGCGTGTGCGCGTAGAAGGTTCAAAAAAGCAGCTGGCCAAAATTTTGCCTTTTAACATCTCTTTTGGGGGTCTTTTTTTAAATTGAGCAGCCAGTTTTATGAGCTGTTCAATTTCTTCCCTAGAGAGATCTGCGATCGAGATCAGGTTGGAATTTTTAAGAGCCATCTGCTTTCTGGTAAAAGAGGTTAAGAGCTGCATCGTAAACCTCTTCCGGCGAGATTTGCAAGAGGCAAAAAGCATCGGCACACTTTTTTCGCAGGCAGGGGGTGCAGGTGCGTTTTTTCGAAATCACGTGATATTTGCCGGCAAAATATGGACCACAGAGACGCGGGTCTGTGGGAACAAAAAGCGCAAGAGTGGGAGTGTGTACGGCAAAGGCAATATGCATCGGACCTGTGTCATTGCAGATGATCAGCGAAAATTTACGAATAAGAGCGCTCACTCCCCCAAGACTTAGCATGTCACACACGCCAATTGCCCCCTCGATCTTTGAAGCAATTCTTTCAACAAGAGCTCGTTCATCACCGCTCCCCGTAACCAGAATTTGAGCGCCAAGATGATGAGCCAGAAGGCTTCCCACTGCAATGAAATGCTCTTCTGGCCACTGTTTAAAATGGTCTTTTGCTCCCGGGTGTAGTCCAACAAGAGGAAGATGCGGAACAATCTTCTGTTTTTTGAGAAATGCCTCGGCCTCTTCTTCATGAGACTGCGTCAGAAAGAGCTCGAGCCCGCAGCATGACACTTTTCCACCCACCGACCGGACAATCTGAAGACGTCTTTCAACCTCATGAACAGGCTGCTGCTCTAGTAGGCATGTAAAAATCTCATCCAGGCCTTTATTGCTTCCGCGTGTTGCAATGAGAGCCCAGGGACGCAAAAGTGCACAGAGTGCATATACAAGTCTTTGAGAAGCGTGAAAGAGCAAAATTTGGCCCACCTTGCGGCGCCTTAATTTTAGAAACAGAAAGGTGGCGTAAAAAAAATGGGGCTTTTTTAAAACAAAAATCTCATCAAGATGGGGATTGTTTTGCAGAAGAGAATTTCCCACAGGACTCGTAAGAATGCTCACGTAGGCGTCAGGAAAACTTTCGCGTAGAGCTCGAATAGCAGGCGTTGCCCACAATGTGTCTCCGAGCCCCGTTGTCGAAATGATCAAAAACCGCTTTTTACACCCTTCTTTATTGCGCTCTCTTCTCGCCCAATACCTGATGATCTTATTCCACATTTGAAATCAACGAAGAGCTTCGCGCTTACTTGTAGGAAGAACAATCTCGTGCCGATCTTCATGTTGTTTTCCATCGATCGATATCGAAGCGCTACTAGCCTCCCCTCCGTCGGCCTTAATCAGCTCCACCTCAAAGGTGAGAAGCGAATTGGGCGGAAGCAGCCCACCCGTGCCGTAGGCAAGGTCAGGATGGATAAAAAGAATCCGCTTTTCTCCCTCTTTCATGCCAACTAGCCCTTCTTGGATACCTGTGATCGTCTCGTCAAGAGAGAGCGGCTCCTCTTTTTTTGAGGATCCAAAGACAGCACCATCAAGAAATTTTCCGATGTAACGAATGACTGGCGTGAAGTGGGGCTGAACCTCGTCTCCATCACCACTCTTTTCTACTTTGTATTGTAGTTTTCCACTATGAAGAGAGACAATACCCTGCGTTTTAGCGTTCTGCGTTAAAAAGGTCTCCGCGCGAACTAGATTTTCTTCTGCCTGCTTATGAAAAAGAGCTTCTTGGACAGTGGTTAATGCTTTGACGCACTCCTCTTCACTCATCGGAGATTCTTTCCCTTTTGCTTCATCCTGAATGCCTTTTGCAACTTTTGGAACATCAAAGTTCACACCCAGCGTCTCCATATTTTTTGCAATCAGATGGCCGAACGCCTCGGAAATTTTCGCAATATCTTTCTCGTCCTCACTGGTAACAGGAGGTGCGCTCCCCATCAGAAGGAGCGGAAGGGCAAGTAAAAGTGCAGCTTGTCTTTTCATGGGCAGGTCCTCATATATATTTTTTTGCTTCTTCTACAAGTTGGCTTAATTTCACGGGGATGGTCTTTCTTGTGTCCATCTCTTTTAAGCTTGCTTCCTGAGAGGCAAGTTCGCTATCCCCGACGACAAGAACGTAGCTTGCCCGCAGCGCATTTGCCATTTGTAACCCATGTTGCACTTTTTTACCCGAAAGATCCATCTCAGCAGAAATTCCTTCATGCCTCAGCTTGCAAAGCATCTCGAAGCAAAAGCGCAGGGCCGCTTCTCCCAGACCGATTAAAAAGATGCGCGGTCTAGGAGGCTCAGGGAACGCCGCGCCCTGTTTTAACATCGTTTGTAAAATTCTTTCAATTCCGGTCGCAAACCCCATTGAAGGAAGATTGGGCCCACCCAATGCGGCAACCAGCCCATCATATCGTCCACCCGCTCCAATCGTATTTTGGGCGCCAAGCTCCGAGGAGACGATTTCAAATACAGTTTTGTTGTAATAGTCGAGTCCGCGGACTAGCTTAGGATTGACTACGAAAGAGATGCCCATTTTATGAAGGAGCATTTTTACCTCTTCAAAATGCTGCCTGCTCTCTTCGCTCAGCGAATCTAAAATAGAAGGAGCATGTTCGATAAGAGCTTGATCCTTCGGATCTTTTGAATCGAGAATACGCAAAATATTTTTAGAAAATCGCACTTGGCTATCTGGTGACAGCTCAGAAAAATTGGGTTGTAAAAACTCAGTAAGTTTTTTTCGATAGAGCTCTCTTGAAGCCTCGTCGCCGACGCTATTAATCATCACGACCAGATTACCCAGTCCTAATCTTCTATAAATTTCGCATAAAAGATCGATCAGCTCCACATCCTGTTCTGGTCTCGAGACCCCAATGGCCTCCGCCCCAAATTGATAGTGTTGGCGATATCTTCCCGCCTGTGGCCGCTCGTAGCGGAACATCGGACCGATGTAGTAGAACTTGTGAAGGGAGGGAAGTTGGTAGAGCCGGTTTTCCACAAAAGCACGAAGAACTGCTGCGGTTCCTTCTGGCCTAAGCGTCATTGAGCGGTCAGCCTTGTCCAGGAAGGTGTACATCTCTTTTGAGACAATATCGGAGGACTCTCCCACTCCGCGCACGAAGAGTTCAGTCCGCTCAAACATGGGGGTACGGATCTCTCGGTAGCCATACGCAACGGCAGTTTCGCGCATCTTGCCTTCTACATACAGCCAGAGGTCTGAAGTCCGCCACCGATCCTTCGGATCGGGCTCTTTTGGCAAAATGTCGAAAAGCCCTTTAGGGATTGTGTATTCCATTCTAGTAAAAACTATAGGCGCGACGCAGATAACAGTAAAGCCCTGAGAGGGAATAAAAATAAGGAGAAGCATGGGCACGGACTCGTTTACGGGCGCGTAAGAAAGAGCGCCGCAGAAAAATGGACTAGCATGGACAAACCATGGACGGGAATAGACGCACCGAAGAAGAGGGAATTAAGCCTTAGAGCTCGTCTTTTCGTCGCTTTCGTGCCCGTAAACGAGTCCGTGCCCCTGCCCGATCCCGGCTTCCTCTTTGCTTCTTTTCTTAGTAGACAGAATGTCCCTTACAAAAGTATTCTCGCTAAAGTTTCTATTTTCAATTTACGGGTAGGTTCATGGAAAAACAAAAGCGCTGGCATCGCTTTCTCATTGCAGCGGTTCTTCTTCTTACCGTTTATAATATTTTACCCACTCTCTTTTACTACTCAAAACCCCTCCACAAGCCCATTGATGAACCACGAGCAAATGCGATCGCCCTTTCCATTGAAAAAAGAATCAATAGCCTAGAAGAACAGTCTGTTGAATGGCTTCGTTCTTATTGCAAAACGTTAGGCATTAAACCGCAGGAAGTTACAATCGACAACAAGCGCCCGGAGCTTGTGACAGTCGGGTTTAAAAGTAGCGAAGACACCCAGAAATTTCGCCGCTACTTTCCCCGCGCTGGAAGTCTAATCTCCTTTGCGCCCGCTCAGCTGTCTCTCTACCCCGAAGAGGCGGCAGGAAAAAAGAGCGTTCTTGTGCAAAGAAAAATTCCTCTCCATTTTTCGCAAGAGCAAGTCTCTAATTTTTTTCAATTTTCCAAAAAAAGCGATATCCTGGGCGCGCCCACACTTCTTGACCGTGCGCTGATCAATGACCGCGCGCTCGAGCTTGGAATGGCTTTAGGCGGCGTGAGTGAAAATGCCCAGCTTTTAGAGGCCGCCTTAGGTAACCTTGCGGATCCTCAAGTGCAAGAGGAGGCTTTTTTCCTCGCGCAAAACATCCTCTCCTTCGTTAAAACATTCGGCGAAAATTCAGCAATTTCTGCGAGATATTTTGCAAGTTTCACCCAGACAGACAGCGGGACTCCTTCACAACGCGTTCAACAGTTTGTTTCTACATTAGAGCAGCTTGGCGATCGCCTCAAGGTGGAGCGCATCGCACTCCAAAAAGAAAAGGAGCAGAAGCAGTCGCAGGGCACTTTTCTGGAAATTGTCAGACAGCAGAGATTAGACCTTATTTCCTCTCGGGAAAAAACAATCTTTGCGACGTTGGAAATTGTCAAGAAGCATGCGCAGACTTTCTCTCTTGGCAAAAAACCTTTTACTTACGCTTCTTTGGGCGCTCTTCTTGAGACCAGTGCAACCACTTCTGACACCGCTAAAAAGACGCAAATTCTCCCATTGAATGGCTACAACCCCTTCGTAGAAGCAGTCGCGATCGATTGGGCTAATGAAAAAATCACCCTGATGCTCTATCCAGATCTGCTCGCCTTCAAAAACGAGTTAACTAAGGTGAGCGACAAACGAGCCGACCGTGTGGAACAATTTATTTTTGATGAGATCGCACTTGCGTCAAGGCAAACCGGAGAAAAAATCTCCCCGTATCAAGAACAATTTGAAATCCCTCTAACGCAACTCACCGGTAGCAGCAGCTTTTTGGCCATGCGCCTCGGCAACGTCGCACAGGCAGAAGCAGTACAAGTAGCGCAACTGGTCGCGAGCAGCTGGTCACCTAAACATCCCGATCTGAAACGAGAAGTGTTTCCTCTCTGGGACTACCAAACCTACCTCTCTCTTTCTTCCGAACAAAAAAAACTGGGGCTCCTCATCTATGCCCCTGCCGAATTCAACAAGACCCCCGTGAAGGGTTTTCGCATGAGTTCTATTTATGTTCTTGCAAAGGGACTAGATAAAATCCTCCAAAAGGCGCAAGCCGCACCTGATTCAGCAGAATCTAAACAGCTCGCACAAGATTTTCAGTCGTTAAGACAAATCTTACAAAGCAGCGGGTTCTTTGGTTATGCCGGCTCCTCTCATTTTCTTGCGCCAGAATATGCGCAAGATTTTATCTTTGAAAAAGAGAACTACTTCCAGACACTGCTTAAAGCCTCTCGTGAAGAATTTTCCGTACATGGCACAAAACGCTTTGCCCTGCTCGAGTTTACAGATGTCGAACAACGCATTCTCACAGAAAATAAAATCGATACCCGCATCCATGAAGACCTGCTGAAATGGCGAGATGACTATCATGCTGCTCGTCTTGGAATCAAGGGGATCTCTCCCTACGATGTCCCAAAACCGACAGAAAGCGCACTTTGGAGCAATCTACTCCTCAGCAGCGTGAAATATTTCCGCGGCGATGAGCGCAAAATTCTCCACTGGGGATTAGACCTTTCAGGTGGAAAAACAGTCCAAATTGAGCTCCGAGACACAAATAATCAGATCGTGACAAACGAAGCAGATCTTAAACAGGGCATCAACGAGCTGTACAAGCGTGTCAATAAAATGGGAGTTTCAGAGGTTAGCATCCGAAGAGAAGGAAATACGATCACCCTCGACTTCCCCGGGTCTCAAGGATTATCTGCAGCGGAGCTTGTAAAAGCCTCCTCGATGTATTTTCATGTCGTGAACGAAAAATTTGGAGCATCTAACCCCACTTTAAGCGACGCAGTTTCGCGTTTCTTGCAAGAGATCTGGAACGAAGCTGTAGTGACAAACCGCAAAGATGCAGAGGAGATCAATCAAATTGCCTGGAAACATCTTCATGGCGACTCTCTTGATCCAGAGATACTCCAGCCACGCAGTGAGTCAGCCAAAATTCTTTACGAAAACGGCCTGCGCCTAACTCCGCCTCAAGACGCTTCTTCAAACAGCATCTTCAATGACACAGTTTCAAAAATTGCTATTTTGCGCGGAGAAAATTTTACAGACTGGCAGGGAGCTACCCACCCTCTTCTGATCGTCTTCCGTAATTTTGCGTTGGAAGGATCCAATCTGGAAAATGTACACGCCTCTTACGATCCATCGAAAGGAAATTTTTTGGGCTTCTCAGTAAAAGGCTCTCAGACCGCCCGAGATGGGCACAAGACAAGTCCACGCGAAGACCTGTTTGCATGGACCTCTCGTTTTTCCAAGGAAAAAATTGCGGGCACCCCTTTAGAAGCTTATTCCAAAGGACGCGGATGGCGCATGGCGGTTGTGTTAAACGGCTCTATCATCAGCTCACCGACACTGGATTCTCCCCTGCGGGACAGCGCGATGATTACGGGAAGCTTCACCCAGCGCGAAGTGAACCAGCTCGAAGCTGATTTAAAAGCAGGATCGCTTAGTTTTACACCGCGCATCCTCTCCGAAAAAAATGTCAGCCCTGAACTTGGCACGCAAGAGCGTTCGCTGGGAATATGGGCAACTTTTATCGCTCTCTTTCTTGTGATCGCCGTGATGGTTGGCTACTACCGTTTTGGTGGAGTTGTCGCATCTGTTGCCGTCATTATTAACTTGCTCATCATGTGGGCGACCCTGCAGAATTTGGGCGCAACTCTCACGCTTGCAACCATCGCGGGACTGGTTCTGACCCTCGCGATGGCAGTCGACGCAAACGTCCTTGTTTTTGAAAGGATACGCGAAGAGTTTGCACTCACCGGACGCATCAGTCAGGCTGTGCATGCCGGCTATCACAAAGCCTTCTCTGCTATTCTCGATTCCAACGTCACCACAATCATAGCCGCACTGATTCTGCTCAATTTTGATTCCGGGCCCATCAAAGGCTTTGCCGTCACTTTGATTATCGGCATCATCTCCTCGCTTCTCACAGCTGTGTTCATGACTCGCTTCTTCTTTACCGGGTGGGTACAAAACCCTGAACATAAAGAACTGAGCATGGCAAATTGGATTAAAGCAACACAGTTCAATTTCTTAAAATTCACCAAGGCCACGGTGATCACATCTGCTCTGATCATCCTCGTAGGCGCTACCCTCCTGATCTCCCAAAGACACACAATTCTGGGCATGGATTTTACAGGAGGATATGCACTCGAAGTGGAACTCCCACAGCGGGCCAATGTCGATCTACGGAAAATGGTTGAACAAGCGCTCGAGAATGCCGGAGCCTCCCATCATGATTTTCAAATTCGCGAGCTCTCGCCCGTAAACAATATCCGCATTTTTTTAAGTCGGAGCATGGACCAGCCAAACCACCCATTTTATGGCCTCTCTAGTCCAAAAGAAGGTCGAGAATTTGCCTACATCTATGAGGCAAATCCTAAAATCCTCTGGGTTGTCCAAACGTTGGAGAAAGCGAATCTACCTCTTGCAGAAAAGACAAAACAGAATCTGGACAAAAACTGGTCCGAGATCAGCGGACAGATGTCAGACACGATGCGAACGAGCGCACTCATCGGGCTGGGGCTTGCGCTGCTCTGCATTCTCATCTACATCACAGTCCGTTTTGAGTTTAAATACGCGATTAGCGCGACCATCTGCCTTGCACACGATGTTCTCTTTACTTTAGGTGCGATAGGGATTTTGCATCTTTTAAAAGTGCCCGTGCAAATTGACCTGAACACCGTTGCGGCACTCATGACGATCGTCGGTTATTCGTTAAATGATACCATCATCATTTTCGACCGCATTCGCGAAGATCTCAAGCTGATGCGCAAATCGAGCTTCAAAGAGATCATCAACCACGCCCTTAACGCCACGCTCAGTCGCACAATGATGACATCAGGCATTACCCTTCTCGTGCTCATTCCGCTCGTCATCCTTGGAGGAAGTACCATTTTTGGCTTCGCACTCGTGATGTCCATTGGCGTGATCTTCGGCACCCTCTCTTCTCTCTTTATTGCAGCCCCTCTGCTCCAATACTTTCACCAGCGGGAGCGCAAAAAAGATCAGGAGATCGTCATTCTCGACAAGTAACAGAAGAAAGAAAATCCCACCACAGAGACACAGAGTGGGATGAGGTTGCACAGAGGTAAGAGGGAAGGTTCTTTTTTGTTTTGGGGAGAACAAAACAAAAAAAAGCTCCTGCTGCTATCTGCAGCAAATAAGAAAATTCCGTTGCGAGTAAGAAAATCCCATAGCAGAGAACCTCTTCTCTTATTTGCTACGGATAGCAGCAGGAGCGTTCTTTTTTTGCTCCTCCCGCAAAAAAAGATCCCTCTATCTTTCTTTCTCTGTGCCTCTGTGGTGGGATCTTCTTTCCCTTGTTTAAGAAGTTTTCCTGACATCTTAAGAAAAATTTTATTCTTCGAAAGGATTGTAGGTTTTTAATCGTGTGTAAAGTTACAATGAGCCCATGATTTATATTTTAAAGAAAAGACGGTCATGGGCATTTCTGATGATGAGAAAGTTGATGCCAAAGCGGGGGCTGGTGA
>JBIOJU010000003.1:0-17948 GCA_044451165.1 Chlamydiales bacterium
AGTCTTCAAGAACATGTTGAGCAGATGTGGAACTGGGCTTACCGGAAAGATTTGCAGAGGGTGCAGCTAAAGGCTCGCCGACTTTTTCAATCAACTCTCTTGCAACAGGGTGCTGAGGCATCCGAATCGCAACCGTATCGAGGCCGGCCGAAATCGAGGCTGGAACCGTCCGAGCTCGTTTCAAGACAACAGTCAGTGGCCCGGGCCAAAACCTTTTCGCCAGCAGATAAAACTCCTCTGGAATATCACGCGCCAGGCGTGCGACATCGTCTAGGTTTGAAATGTGCACGATAAGCGGGTTGTCCTGCGGCCTTCCTTTGGTGGAGAAGATCTTTGCGATCGCCTCGCTATTCGAAATAGGTGCGCCTAGTCCGTAAACAGTTTCGGTAGGAAACGCGACAAGCTCCCCCCCTCGCAAAAGAGCTGTTGCCTGCTCTACCTCCTCAGGGGAAAGAACGATTGTTTTCACTTGCTAATGACCCAGAAAAAGGTAAAGGCGATCGCCACTTTTGCTCCCACCGCCATCAGAATTCTATTGAAATGTCGGTCGACAAAAGGCTTAATTTTTCCTCCCCACCGGTTCATCATCTCTGCAATGAAAAAGAAACGAAGAGAGCGGGCTAGAAAAACAAAGAGAAGATAGGAGGAAAGAGTCAGCTGACAAAAGCCAGCCGAAAGCGAGATGGCTTTAAACGGCACTGGAAGAAGACTTCCAAAAAAGACCGCCCAGTGCTGGTAGTTTGTGTAATGATTAATAAGCTTATCGAAAAACTGTTGAGAGATGAGATGACTGGTCACAAAGGGGCCAACGGTATCCCACAAAAGATAGCCGATGCCATAACCTATAAGTCCTGTGATCACAGAAGCTACGGATGCCGTCAGCGCGTAAAGATACCTGCGCTGCGGATTTTCCATACAAAAGAGCATGAGAAGCCCATCAAAAGGGATGAATAGCACGAGCTCCAAAAGAAAGACGAGCCCAAGCCAGAGGGGTGCCATAGTCGATGTGGCTTTCTGGGCTGCCCAGTCGTAAATGCGTCTTGCGGGTTTAAAAAACATATTTTTTAAAAGAATAAATGTTCCAAAAATATACTAGAAAAACTATTATCTGTCAATTGATTCTAAACCACTTACAATGGAACGGTTATGTTCAATGCAGCTCTTATCCTACTAGTTTATGGCCTTTTGATCCTTATCGGAGGGATTATCGGGCACGTCCAAGCAAAAAGCACCCCTTCTCTTGTCATGGGGCTCTTATTTGGCTCCCTGCTTATTGGATCCGCCATAGGGCTTTTTAAACGAAAAAAAGCCGCCGCCTGGATTGCTCTCACTCTAGTTCTGCTGTTAGATGCTTTTTTCACCTACCGCTTCTTACATACCCAGCGTTTTATGCCTAGCGGACTGCTGATGCTCATCAGCTTAGCTACTCTAGTTACTCTAATCATCCAACTGCGAAAGAAAAAGTAATTAAAAATTTTAATTTACAATTGTTAATAAATTAAATTAATTTTTATTGTTGCTTACAAGCCAAGTAAATAATATAATTGGTGTGTAATTTAAAATTTTATGATTAATGTAGATAACATCAGATTCAGGCTTGTTCCCTTAGATGAGCCCCCTCTCGAGGCAGGGATCCCCGCTTCCTCTAGCGAAGTCGCCCCCGGGCACGCTTGGGATGGCACCTATACGCCTTCGGTCACCAATATCTTTTGGGGCCCGATGTCTCTTTTCACAAGTCTTGTAGGGCTTTATCGAGCCAAACGCGCAAATGATCAAGAGGGAGTATTAGACGCACAGCTCAAACTGATAGGGGCACCCTTTAACATTTTGCACGCCCTCGCACTCGCCTTTTCGGCGTTCGTACGTGTCTGTTTTCTTATTCACGAGACTCTTGCAAAATCGCTAGAACCAGCTCTTCTTTTGCTAGGGATTCCTACCGTCGTTTTAGGCCTTGGCCTCTGCTTAGTCGAAGGAATGTATGAGACAATCTGCCTTGCACGTTCCATTGGCTTAACTTTTCACACCGGATCACAAAATGATGGTCAGGAAGCTGTCATTCACAACTTGGAATACTTTGAAGCGAGCCATCTCCCACCTGAAGCAGTGGAAATCGACCAAGTCGCAGGAGAGGCACGTGCACAACTTCGTCGCGAAGCAATGACAAAACGTGCAACGCTCGATAGACGCGTTGGATTCACATGCGCAGAACAAGTGAGAACAGAGCTCAGACCAATATTAGCGAGATTGCGTGATCCTGATGAAGTAAATCCTCAGGCAGCGCTAGACGATGCAAAAGACCTCTTACGTTCGATTGACATTCAAGCTAAGAAAAAGATCATCATTCACCTGGTGGGACTTGCCGCCATTGCTCTATGTGCTGCAAGCTTCATCTTGGCGTTTGCTACAGGTGGCGCTGCGCTTCCCGTCGCGCTCATGACAATCGGAGGGGTTTTTGCAACTCTCAACTACCTATACGCAAAGGGTGCTATGGATGAAGAGGGATGGCACTTCTCATTCTCACGAGCAATCCCACCGATTGGCTGGATCTACAACCGCTTGGTCGGTTCCCCTGCTCCGGCGATACCCGCATAGTGGATTAATTTTAAATCCTCTTCATCCCCTTCCATGATCACGACGCTGCAGTTTGGAATGCGGACATGCTCGTCCGAAATAAGAGAGAGGTTTGAAACAATCGCACTCAAAACATAGCCATGAGACACGATGATCACCGTCTCATTCTGATGTTTACTCGCTATTTTCTTGAGAGCCGGAAGCGCCCGTGCCGTGATCTCCTCGCAGCTCTCCGCTCCATGAGATAATTTATGTTTCCACTGCTCCTGCACCGGTAATTTCAGCTTTTGTTCAATCGACTCCTTAAAGCGCGTGCGGAACTCTGTAATCGTCATTCCCTCGATGTCGCCATAAGCCGCTTCTCTTAGACCTGTTTCGAGATGAACGTTACATTTGTGAAAGGTATTGATCGCGTCGGCTGTCTGTTTTGCCCGAAGAAGGGGGGACGAATAGATGGCAGCGACCTGAAGACGCGAAAGCTCATTTCCTACTGCATGTGCCTGCTGCCAGCCCACCTCATCCAGAGGTCTATCCATAGAGCCTTGCAGCCTGCCTTGAGCATTCCAATCCGTTCGGCCGTGTCGAACGATGTACAGCGTCGAAACTTTTTTTTCTTTCATCTCGCGAAAAATCTAATTATAAAGGGAAGGAACAAAGGAGTCAGTATGCTCGATCCAGAAATTAAAGCCCATCGTAAACCAGGCTATTCGATCCATGAGATCCTGCTCAATCGCTGGTCGCCGCGCGCCATGACCGGCGAAGAGCTGAGTGACGAGGAGCTGATGCCCCTTTTTGAGGCCGCTAGATGGGCCCCCTCTTCTTCCAACGGGCAGCCATGGCGCTTTCTCTATGCAAAACGAGGAACACCCAGCTGGGACCTTTTTTACAATCTTATGGTAGATTTTAATAAGCAATGGACCAAAAATGCCGCTGTACTGCTTGTCATCATCTCGCACAAGATCTTCGAAAGGAACAATAAACCCTCGGTAACACACAGTTACGACACAGGGTCAGCCTGGATGAGCCTTGCCCTTGAAGGGACAAGCCGCGGCCTTGTTGTCCATGGAATGGAGGGTTTTGACTATGCGAAGGCCAAACAGGAGCTGAACATCCCGGATGATTATCAAGTCGAAGCGATGGCCGCAATTGGAAGGCGCGCCTCCAAAAGCGATCTCCCGAGCGAAATGCAAGAGAGAGAAACGCCAAGCGATCGTAAACCCTTGAACACCATTATCTTCGAAGGAAAATTCACCAAATAACTCACGCTCAATAGCTTGTGTTTTGAATATAAACATTGATATAATAAATGAATAATAATAAAATCATAATTGAATTAATGTCATTTTAGGAGAAATATATGCAAATTCCGCCAATTAACTCCCCAAGTCCCTCTTTTCCGTTTCCCATTGGCCCGAACGATCAAGTCTATGACTTACTACAGGAGCTTGAAGGAGATCTTGCGGCGATGAAAAATGACCCAAACTTTCCTAATGATGCTGATATGTGGGACGAAAGAATTGGCGACTTAAAAGATCGTCTAGTTAATGCGACCTACAGCTCCCTGCAGAGCGCGCTCAATTCCGGCAAGATTACTAAAGATCAGTTCGACAAAGACGTTGCACAGCTTTTAGGTAAAGACGGCTCTAGCGATCCATTTGGAGACGTGGGCCGAGTGTTCCAACCTCTTTTCGATATGTTTAACAATCCTGCTAACAGAACCAAAGCCTATCTCGATACAGTCATTGCTAAACTGGACGCTGTTGATGGGCCTATAGGTCAATTTTATGCCAACTATCTCGATGCGATTCCGCCAGGCAGATAACCGGCCACCAAAAAAAATCGAGCAAGCCCTGAGCTTGCTCGATACTTACAAATCGAAGAGTTAAAGCTAGCGCTTTAACTTTCAGGGTACGCAGCTTATTTACGTGCGCCCGCTTTTCGGCGAGAAGACGTTTTGCGACGAGCAGAAGTGCGTTTTTTAGCACCTTTGCGAGTTGCCTTTCTTGATGTTTTTCGTTTTGCCATGATTTTTCTCCTTGTTTCATGGTGAGAGGGTCTTTCTCTCTTTTCCCTTTCACAATTCTCAATATACAAACTTCCGAATTAATTTAAAATATTTTTTATTTACAAATAAAAAATCATTCGAAACTTTTTGAATTCAAACTTCAAAAAAACAGAAGAAACCAACTAACAAAAACCTAAAAAAGAGAGAACAAGATTGGACGTTTGCATTTTCTTATTTTATCCTGGTCATCCTGTTATTCCCCCTGTTCTTCTCCTTGATTTAATGCTTGCGGCAATTGAAGTCACCGCTCTCCAAAAGAAATCTAAAAAAATTGAAGCATTTTTTGTGCGTCTCGGGTTACAACAACATACGATATTCAACAAAAAGATTTGGGGGTTGTTGTGCATGCAGTAGATGCTACGAAGCCGAGACGCGTCATTAGCGTATTTGTCCTTGCGATGTTTAACGTGTCGATTATGGCGAGCTTGCGCAATCTGCCTCTTGTTTCCGAGTATGGGTTCAGTATTGTCTTCTACTTTTTTGTGGTGGCTCTCCTCTTTCTCCTCCCCTGTGCGCTTGTTTCCGCGGAGCTTGCCACAGGCTGGTCAAAAGACGGGGGCATTTACATCTGGGTGCGCGAAGCATTGGGCGATAGATGGGGGTTTTTAAGCATCTGGATGCAATGGGTGCACAACGTTGCCTGGTATCCGGTCATCCTATCGTTTGTTGCAACAACCCTTGCCCATATCATCAACCCGGATCTAGCCAATAACAAAATCTACGTCCTTGCTGTCATTTTGGGAAGTTTTTGGGGCATGACTTTACTCAATTATCTTGGTATCAAAACTTCAAGCCTGTTTAGCACTTTGGGCGTGATTTTAGGTACGATAGGTCCTGGAATTTTGATCATAGGCTTAGGGCTCTCCTGGCTTCTGGAAGGCAGACCGTCTCAGATTCATTTTTCTGCAGATGCTCTTCTCCCCGATTTAAGCCATCTGGGTAATCTGGTCTTTCTTGCCGGACTTTTTCTTGCTTTTGCGGGATTAGAAGTAACCGCGGCTTTTGCAGGAGAGGTTGAGAATCCTAAGAAAAACTACCCCCGCGCCATCATTCTTGGTGCAGTCATTACCTTTGCCCTGTTCATGCTGGGCTCTCTTTCAATTGCAATTATAATCCCTAAAAATGAGATCAGCCTGGTTGCAGGACTCATGGATGCGTTTAAAATCTTTTTCGACGCCTACCATCTGGGATGGATACTGCCCATCATGGGAGTGCTTCTGATCATCGGAGCCATTGCTGAGGTTAACTCTTGGATTGTAGGACCAGTTAAAGGGTTGTTCGTCACATCTGTACACGGAAATCTTCCCCCTATCTTTCAAAAGGTGAATGCACATGGAACACCTGTAAATTTACTCCTTTTCCAGGCGATCATTGTGTCCCTTTCCTCGCTCGTCATATTGAATATGCCAACTCTTAGCTCCTCCTATTGGATTTTGAGTGCGCTTAGCGCGCAGAGCTATCTCGTCATGTACATTCTCATGTTCATTGCAGCCATTCGTTTGCGTTATACACATTCGCATGTACCCCGCGTCTATCAAGTCCCCTATAAAGCCAAAGGAATGTGGCTGTTTGCTGGCGTAGGCGCACTCACAAGTTTTTTTGCAATTTTACTGGGATTTGTTCCACCCACGCAGCTGCAGATTGGGAGTATCGTCTTCTACGAAGGCTTTTTGATCACAGGACTTGTCATCATGATCTCTGTGCCCCTCTTGATCTACCAGTTTAAGAAACCGGATTGGAGAAAGAATAAAGGCTAAAATAAGAGAGAAATTCTTTAGGCTTAAAATAAAAGAACCTTCCAAACTTTTCACGTTTGGAAGGTTGGGAAGCCACTTTTTTCTCTAGCTCAATGGATGAAAGGTAGTGAATGACACATACCCATCATCTCTACCTCTATTAGAGGCTCTGGTACCTAGAGAACTCCAGGGCTATCCGATACGAGGAGAAAAACCCTCAACTCACCGTCAGATTTAGCGCCCCGGAAAGTGGCTTCAAAGCTCTGGCATCCCCTACTTCTAAGTTAACATAATACTAATTAATTTAAAGCATAATTATAACTAACTTGAAATCAAGTAATTACATTACTTAAAGATATATTGATTATATTATATTATTATTATATAATAGATTCTTTATTTAATAATATTAAGGAATGTAACTATGTCTGTGGAAGGAATTTTTCGAGAAAAACCGACTGCTGCTCACATTCAAAAACGGTCTGTAGAGGAAAGGATATCTAAGTTGCCGGTGATGGTGCAGAAAAGTCTATTCAAAAAACCGGAATATAGTAGGCTCTATTTGGAGCAGCAATCCAGGGAGTTTATAATTACAGATCTCACTAAAAAGCCTAGTACCCTGCCCAGCTCTTTTACGAAGGTAGAGGCAGCCTACTATGGCGATAAGCTTCAGAAAAAGTATGTCTATCTGAAAAAACAGTATGAGGAAGCAGTGACGGAAGAGGAGATCGAGCAGCTCGGCTTTAAAGACCTACCAACGACGTTTATAGCACTGACACATAACATCGAAAAATGTGTCGAGATCAATCCAGTATTTCTATCACCTCCGGTTAATACTCAAAATCCGACAGGTCAGTAGAACAGAATCGGACCTCTTTGCCGAGGGTGTCCAATTTTTTCATTTCGGCCTCTGTTAATAAAAAGCTAAAGGCTTCGAGATTTTCGCGAAGATGCTCTTGCGAAGAGGCCTTTGCTATAGTGGGTATCCCTTTTTGAATCAGCCAGCGCAAAATGATCTGTGCGGGTGTCCGATCATGTTTTTCTGCGAGTTCGATAAACACCTGCTCTTTCAGAAGTTCTCCTTTTCCGAGCGGTCGATAGCTTTGTAGAGCAATTTTATTCGCTTCGCAAAATTCCCAAAGATCTTTCTGATAAAGATATGGATGAAACTCTACCTGATTGACATGGGGCACCACTCCATCATTCAAAAGGTCCTTCAAGTGATGAATAGTAAAATTACTCACCCCGACACTTTTTACTTTCCCTGCACGGCGGCACTCATGCATCGCGGCAAGAATTTCTGTATGAGGTTGCTTGCGATCGGGCCAGTGGATAAGAAATAGATCTAGATAATCGGTTTGCAGTTGTTTCAGAGCAAGATCGCACGATTTTTGCACATCCCGCATGACATGTTTTTTGTCGATTTTGTCGGTATAGAGTTTGGAAGTGAGAAAAACCCTTTCGCGGGGAATATCTTGGATAGCTTCTCCCACCGCCTCATGATTCTCGTAGGCATGGGCTGTGTCGATGAGCTTATATCCCATGACAAGGGCATCTTGGACAATCTCGGTGCACTCTTTGCCTCGAAGATTCCAAGTGCCTAGCCCAAAGAGTGGCATCGGGTGGCCACTCTCAAGGATTATGCAGTTTTTGTTTCGTCGAAGCATTTATCGCACTTTGCTGCCATGATGAAATCTGCGTCTGAGAGCCCCTTCACCTTATGCGTCCAGAGAGCTATCTTTACCTTCCCCCACGAGATCGTGATATCAGGATGATGCTGCTCCACTTCGGCAAGCTCGCCTACACGGATTCCAAAGTCTAGTGCATCGCGAAAATTCTTAAAAGCGTAGATCTTTTCGATCTGATGGTCTTTGATTAGCACCCATCCGTGATCCAGTTTTTTCATCCACGCCTGCAGAGCCTCTCCTGATATTGGCGGCGTACCAGCCCTACAAGGCACACATTTCCTCTGACTAAGATCATCCCCCATATAAACATCTCCAATTTTGCCCCTTATGTCACATCCCACAATGAAAGAAAAGAAAAAGAGAAAGGAAGGAAAGGAAGTGGGAGTTGCACAAGTCTTTGGTGGTTCAAAAGAGACAGTCGGGCACACGTCACTAGCGGGGACGTTCACTCGCAATGAAGAGAGTTCGGGCAGGGGCACGTTCACGGGCACGGGCACGAAGGAGGGAAAGAAAAACTTGGAGTTAGAATTGATCTTTCTTATTCTTTCTTGCGTGCCCGTGAACGTGCCTGTGCCCTTGCCCGATCCATCTTTTAAGAGGGCGGCGGGGAACTAGCCGAAGGACTTGTTGCCCGACTGTCTCTGGAGTAACCTCCAGAGACTGTACCCCCCTCTCCCTCTTCATCCCAAGAAATAATTTACATTCATTTTCATTGGCAGAAAAGCTCTTGATGGTGTAAAACTTTTTGTCTAGTGCGCCTGTAGTTCAATGGTAGAACCGTAGCCTTCCAAGCTACTTGTGTCAGTTCGATTCTGATCAGGCGCTTGTTTTACACATGGCTCTCCTCTAACGGTTAGGGGAAAGACCAAATTTTTAACCAAGACCGAAATCTCTTCTTCGGAAGAGATGCCGTGGTCAACACAAAGGGACAAGGCTTGGCAACAGATACAGCAAAAGATGAGATCACCATTAAGGATCTCTTAGAAAGTGGCGCCCACTTCGGGCACCAGAAGCATCGTTGGAATCCGAAAATGAAACGGTTCATTTTCGAGGAGCGCAACGGCATTTACATCATCGATCTCGCAAAAACTTTGCAGCAGATTCGGAGCGCAGTTGAAGTCGTAAAAGACACTGTCGCAAGTCGCAGATCGATTCTTTTTGTCGGGACAAAAAAACAGGCAAAAGCTGTCGTGCGTGAATGCGCCGAAGAGTGCCGCGAATTTTATGTCTGCGAACGCTGGCTCGGAGGAGCCTTGACCAACCTCTCTACCATCAGACAGTCGGTCAAGACTATGGAGCGCATCGAAAAACGGATCGCCTCGGGTGGTGAAGGATTTACAAAGAAAGAGCTCTCCGTCTTAAGCAAAGAGCAAGTGAAGCTGGAGCGCAATCTTTCAGGGATCCGCGGGATGAGAAAACTCCCCGGCCTTTTAATTGTTGTCGATCCAAGCCATGAGCATATTGCGGTTGCCGAAGCAAATAAGTTAGGAATTCCCGTGATGGCACTCGTTGATACCAATTGCGATCCAGATCCTGTGGATTATGTCATCGCATGCAATGATGACGCTCTCAAAAGCATTAAAATTATTCTCCAGTCCCTTACTCGCGCAATCATCGGACAAAAAGAAGAGATGCAGATCTCTACGGTGAAAAAAGAAGGGGGAATCTCTTCTGCAGTTGGCGGCGAGCAGCATCCTGGTGAAGGCTTGAACGACAAGATCTTAGAAAATGAGATCGATGAGGAGGCTCCATGAGTTCCAAGTTCACTGCCGAAGATGTGAAAACGCTCCGTGAACGCACTGGAGTCGGCATGGGCAAGTGCAAAGAGGCGCTTGAGCAGGCAGGTGGCGACATGGAGAAAGCAATTGACATCCTGCGTAAGGCAGGCATGGCAAGCGCTGTCAAAAAAGAGGGAAGAGAAACGCGTGAAGGTGTGATCGGCGCAGATGAGGGAAAAAGCGCGATAGCAGTTCTCGAAGTCAATGCAGAAACTGATTTTGTCACAAAAAACGAGAAGTTTGTAGAATTTGTGAAAGATGTTTGCCATGACGCCGCAGAATCAAAGCCCGCCTCATTAGACCTGTTTATCAATCAAAAGAGCAAAAAAGATCCTAACGTTACGATTGATCAATACCGGGCTCTTGTGATGCAAAGCTTGGGCGAGAATATCAGATTCAAGCGGCTTGCGATTATCCCTAAATCGCCCGATCTTTCCATCGGCATTTACTCCCATATGGGCGGTAAGATCGTCTGCATCGTAGAAATTAGTGGTGGTGCAGGACAAGAAGCTCTCGCGCGCGATATTGCGATGCATGTGGCTGCGGAGTCCCCCGATTATTTGCGTCCAGAAGAGATTCCACAAGATATCATTGCACGAGAAAGCGAGATTGCCCGTGAACAGGTGAAAGGGAAGCCTGCAAATATCGTGGATAAGATCGTCGAAGGCAAGTTGAAAGCTTTTTATGATCAGGTCTGCCTGCTCTCACAAAAATATGTGAAAGATAACGCAGTTACGATTGCTCAGCTTTTGGAAAATGAGTCCAAACGTTTAGGTAAAAAGCTCACTCTGAAAAAATTCATCCGCTGGAAGGTGGGCGAATAAACGAAAGCAAGATAAGGATGAAGACTTAGGAATGAAATGAGATTTCCCTCTTCTTTTCATCCTTTAGCCTTCAGCCTTTATCCTTTAAAAAGCGGGTATTCATGGGGTCCATATCTCGACAAAAGTCCAAGTACAAGCGCGTTCTGCTTAAACTTTCCGGAGAAGCTCTTATGGGCGATCAGAAGTTTGGCATCGAACATGGCGCCTGTGAGAAAATCGCACTCGCGATTAAAGAGGTGCATGACGCGGGAGTGCAGATAGGCATTGTCGTAGGAGGAGGAAATATTTTTCGCGGGTCGCAAGCAGAACTTTTCGGTTTTGCACGCACACCAGCCGATCATATTGGCATGCTTGCCACCACAATCAATGGCATTATTCTTCAGCAATCTCTTGCAAAGTTGGGCATCCATAGTCGTGTGATGAGCGCGCTTAATACTGATTCGATCGTCGATCAGTATATCTGGGGTCATGCCATCGAGTGTCTTGAACAAAACATGCCGGTGATTTTTGTGGGAGGGACGGGCAACCCCTATTTTACAACCGATACAGCAGGCGCCCTTCGAGCAAGTGAGATGGAGGCGGAAATTCTTCTCAAAGGGACAAAGGTCGATGGTGTGTATAGCGAAGATCCCAAAAAAAATCCCAAAGCGAAGAAATATTCAAAGCTCACCTATTCCGAGGCGCTTAACAAAAATCTAAAAGTCATGGATGCTACAGCAATTGCACTCTGTCGTGAGAGTCAGATCCCTATTTGTGTTTTTAATCTTTTTGAAAAAAGTGCTATGTTGAATGCAGTCTGCGGAAAATCGGGCGGAACAATTGTAGGAGGAAAATAGATTCATGAGCGTAACAGACGAAATCAAAGCAAAAATGCGCGCAACCGTTGACCATTTTAAGCAAGACCTGAAAGGGCTTCGCTCCAACCGCGCAAATCCTGCCATGGTTGAAAATGTCATGGTCGAAGTCTACGGCTCTAACATGCGGCTCAAAGAACTGGCTAATATCTCTGCGCCTGAGCCAAGGCAACTCCTCATCTCTCCATTTGACCCGCAAACCGCAGCTCCCATTGCCAAAAGCATCGAGAAAGCAAATCTAAATATTCAGCCGATCGTAGAAGGCCAGATCATCCGGATCTCAATTCCACCGATGGATGAGAGCATGCGAAAAGAGATCGCGAAACAGGGCAAAAAGAAGGCAGAAGAGGCCAAAATCGTTGTCCGCGACATCCGGCGCAAAGGAAATGAACAAGCGCGCACGCTGAAAGCCGATGGAACGCTGACAGAAGATATGCTGAAGAAAGCAGAGAAGATGATTCAAGAGTTTACAGACCAGTTTTGCAAAGAGATCGATGATCTGTTCACCCAAAAGGAGCGCGAAATCATGACCGTGTAGTGTCTAGTTCTTGGAACTATTCACTTTACCAGCTTCTTTGGAGCACTAGGCTCTTGAACAAAAAGCCTTTGATTCTCTAAATTGTTGCCTGTTTTACACGGCCCCATCGTCTAGCCCGGCCTAGGACACCAGATTTTCATTCTGATAACAGGGGTTCGAATCCCCTTGGGGTCATACGAGACTTTAGCTCAGTGGTAGAGCACCTCACTTTTAATGAGGGGGTCGATGGTTCAAGCCCATCAAGTCTCAATTTTCTTTAGAAAAATTGCGAACTTGAGCACGTCCGGTTTCTAACTCATTAATTTCAGCATCTTTGAGCATCGTTGAGCGAAAACAAACTTCGTGGTAAAAGTTTGTTTGTCCAAATGATGCAATGAAACAAATCTTTTGCTGCGGCAGGTTCAAATGCCAACTCCATATCTGTCTTCCACAGAAGAACGCGCATTGGAAGAGTATAAAAAGAAATTAGAAGAAACGGACGGTGCTGTCCGTTTCGAAAGAATTCAACCTCCTGGGCCAGATGCGCTATTTCATGCTGGGAATGGTAGCCGCATCTGGGTTGAAGTCTCTTCGGTCTTTGCTAATGACGAAGATGCTGAATTTCTGAACAAGAATGGATTGAGAGACTTCAAAGGGGAGCCTAGGGCTTCTCGTTCAGTGGTGTTGGGTGCATTTTCAGAGCATCTTGCACGTATACTTAAAACAATTGAGGAGAGAATCCAAGCAAAGGACACTAAGACAAGTTATCAGAGTTACCTAGAGAAATTTGGAAAAGGTGTGCTGATTCTATATATTGACAATCCACTTTTTTCAGATACTGAACTGGGGAAAATCTTTGAAGCGAAGGTCTTTTCTAGAAAGAAGCTAAAGTATTTTCAAGCCATCTATTTGTATGTTCCATCTACTGATAGGGTTGGTGCTAATGGGATCACCCAAATTGGCGGCTTTTACAGCTTGCTTGAACGCGCGCATTTGTTCCCCCCGAAGGGAGAAATTCTTTTGTTTCAGACGGAGGCAGGGCAGACCCAAATCGAAGTATTGATGCATGGGGAAACTGTTTGGCTCGCTTTAAATGAAATAGCTCAGCTTTTTCAAATCCATAAGTCAGGGGTTAGCAGGCACCTAAAAAATATTTTCGAAACATCTGAGTTACAAAGAGATGCAACTGTTGCAAATTTTGCAACAGTTCAAGAGGAAGGAGGACGAAAGATCATCCGAGACTTGGAATATTACAATTTAGAGGCGATTATCGCGGTCGCCTATCGGGTCAATTCTCACCGTGGAACTCAATTCCGTATCTGGGCAACGGAAAAACTCAAAGAGTTCATAGTTAAAGGCTTTGTCCTCGACGATAAGCGTCTCAAGCAAGCGGGTAAAGAGCAATACTTTGAAGAGTTGCTGGCTCGTATCCGAGATATTCGCTCTTCAGAAAGGGTGTTCTGGCGCAAAGTACTCGATATCTATGCCACAAGCATTGACTATGATCATGAAAGCGAGCTGTCTCAGGAGCTTTTCAAAGTTGTGCAGAATAAAATGCACTGGGCTGCTCACGGACATACAGCAGCGGAAATCATCTATGGCCGCGTTAATAGTGATAAGCCGCACATGGGAATGACATCATGGACTGGGAACATTCCCAGGAAAGCAGACGTTCGCACTGCTAAAAACTACCTCAATGAAGATGAACTTAATGTTCTCAACCGGATCGTCACAGCGTACTTGGAATTTGCTGAGTTACAGGCTCTAAATCGCACGCCGATGTACATGAGGGATTGGATTGCAAAACTGGATGATTTTCTTAAGTTAACAGGGCGCGATATTTTATCTCATGCAGGAACAGTTAGCCATGAAATGGCTATGGAAAAGGCTTATGCAGAGCATGCAAAATATAACAAAGAACTATTGAATGCTCCTTCACCGGTAGAAGAACATTTTTTAGAAGCTATAAGGCAAATAGAAAAAAAAGGTGTGTTGGATCGGTGACCTTTTGCCTCATTTCACCAAGGGTAGTACCTGCGAAGTTATGGGTGAGTGTATTAAATATATTGTAAATGTTCACCTCCGCGACGCAGGAAGGAGTTGCACATTTACCTCGCGTTGGTTGAGAAGCTCGCGCGCTCTTTGCCAGCACCTAGATAAGAAAATGCTATTTTGCAGTTCTGCTGTATGGAGTGATTGAATTATGTTGAAGAGCGGTTCATCGGCATGGGCATTATCGTCTAGTCTAGCCTGAAATTGCTCAGGAGCGCTCAGATAGTGCGCCATTTGATTGATAGCCTCCTGGCTATATCCGCCATGCCAAAGATTGTATATTCCGAATGCGGTCACCACTTTGAAACCCATACGCAGAATTTGATCGTCATGAGGTCTAACAAAGGCGCATGTAAATATCGCTCTCATCAAAACAAAGGGGATCAGATCGACATCCACCATGTTGAAACGATTAAGAGTGTCCTCGCTGGCATGGCTCAGAACGTGATCTACAATATGCGTAGCGCCTCTGTTGGTAGTCTCCTGGTTGATAGCAATCTGAGAAAAGAAGGGCTCGATAATACGATCACGTCTTGGTCCATGTCGTCTGGCCCAATCGGCTATATAACAGCTATCCACTAATCGAGACGGGAGATTTGGAATCCGATCTCTTCGCGCCCTAGCGAATGATTCGTGCGTAAGAACATTCTCCTGAAACCAATTGCTGCCTAGATTGGTAGCATTCCAAAGGATTGTAAACGCACTGCTATCTAAACATCCCATGTAGTGGGCATAGCGGTTACCACCATCGACGCGAGAAAAAATACGGGACACCACGACCAAAGCCGCATAAACAACCGTTTCAACTACAGCAGAAATCATAAGAAGAGTGATTCCTACCTCTGCTGGTAGCGCCTTGTAAAGATACGACCAGGATCTCGGCTCTCTCCGATCCCGCCCGAGCCAGTTTTCTTCACGACCCTGCGGATTTCTCCATTCCAGTAGGCGAGAGGTAAGGCAGCTGGAAATACTTGTTTGTTGCTGTAATCGTATCATAAAATATACGAAAATTTTACAGCATTTTTCCTTAAAAAATCGAGTTTAAATTTTTCTTGAATCTCCGATAGAAAGAGTGGTCAATTTTTTCATTGTCCTCTTCTTTAAATTATCTCTATTACGCGCGGCGACTATTGGGTAATTAATTTTAAGGTGGCAAGAAAAAGGCAGTCTCAAAATTCATTGTATACATCCTTGCGGTGGTCTACAGCGACGATGATCACGCATCTTTTGGGGTGATCAATTCTATACACAATGAGGTAATCACCCACGCGCAATCTTCTATGACCTTTTAGGCTGTAGCGCAAAGGCTTTCCATGGCCGATAGGGTCAACTTCCAGCCTTGTTAACATGGCTTTTCCTAGGCTAGTTTGCACTGTATTAGGAAGCTTTTCGAACTGTTTGATCGTGTCACGATCAAGAAATTCTATTTTAAACCGAGTTTCTTCCATAACCGATCCGCTGGGATAGTTTTCTTGCCTTTTGCTCTTTTTTCGGCTTCATCTGCAAGTTTGGATAGGTAAATATCTTCTTGTAATTCAAGCGCTTGCTCGACAAGTTCTTGGGTCATGCTCGAAAGCGACATCTCTTTTTTGTCTGCTAAAAGACTGACTGCTTTAAGAACATCAGATCGAAAAGTGACATTCACACGGCGTTGTTGTTTTGCGCTCATGATTTTCCTCCACTACTTAACAGAAGTGTATCAAAAGTGTATCTATCTATCAAGTATTTGCAGTCAGTTTTTTCTGCTTTGTCTGAAAATGGGGATCTTGTACGCTTTTTTTCCAAACATAACGGAGGGACAAACTGATGTGCATTAGCATGAATTCTCGGTTTTATCGCGAGTATTCTTGTAGAGATTTATTCCATAAGCCGCTCTCGCCGCATCTTCTCTATAAAACGTTAGAATTTCGAAGTGGGGTCCCTCTTCCGCGCTCGTTTGCAGGTATGAGTGAAACAACAGCGAGGTTTCAGGCAATTAACTGTCTTGAGAAAATCTTGCGAAAGGCTGTAGCAGAGCCCCTCTTCTTGCTTGTTGCTGTTGCTTGTGTTGTGGAAGGCGTTGCTAGAATGATCATCTATACGCTTGCGGCAATTCCGCTATTGCTCAGCGAATATTGCCTCCCAGGCGCATTTGATGCTTGTATTGAGAGCGGGTCGGATGCGCTCTTCTCTATGATCCATATTCCTGCTCTATGCGTGGTGGGATTTGTCAAAAGTCCATTCGTATGTGCGTGGATCGATATTGATGATTTGGATATGTGTCGATGATACTAATTTATTTTTTTGGAGCAAGCGAGAATGTGTCTAAAAATTAACAATGCAGATTTTGCAGGCTATAGCTGGAGAGACGTCTTCTCGGAAAAACCGATGGCGGGTTATCTCATCCATAAAACACTTGAGTTTCGCAATGCCTCCTCTGGGACCCCGGGGGCTGCAATTGTCGTAAGAAGAGTGTTTGCGGAGATTTTTTTCGCCACGGCTGCCGTAGTGGCTGTTGCAGACGGTGTCACGCGTGTTGCTATCGGCCTGATTGCACTCATTCCTGCTCTGATTTGCTGTGGGCCACAAAGATTTGATAAGGTCGTGGTGTTTACTGCAATTTCCGCAGTGCTTATTCCAGAGCTTGTTCTGCGCTGTCTTTTGGGGGGGATCGCAAGTCCCATTAACTGTGACAATATCGAGATGGAAGATATGGAGATTTGTGTCATCAACTTTGGGCAACCCGAAGGTGTTTCAATTTTTGGTGGGAGTGAGGAGGATTAAACATGTTTGATATTTCTCAAGTTGATATGGAACCCAGCTACATGCGGGAAGATTCGTGGACCCGCAAGTGGGTGGCTGATCTCACTGAGTGGCGAAACGGCCCTATAGATTGCGGTGCGGTAGGTCGCCGTGCGACCGCGGGTCTCACCGGCTATCCTCTTCTCTTCGTTGCGGCGCTCGTAGAAGCTGTTGTGCGGCTTGTTTTTGGCGTGCTCCTTCTGCCTCTAGTTTTTGTTGCGGCAATTGCATGCTGCAACTGGGAACTTGAGGATCCCTGCAAACGGATCGGCCATCTTTTTTCAACTGTTCTTGATCAGTTTGATGCAGCCCTGCGCTGTATGGTAGGGTTTGTAAAAAATTTTTATTCAGCCAATATCAGTTTCGAACAGCTCCACGTTTGTGCAGAATGTGTTAGGACAGAAAATATGCGTCGTAGTGTAAATGCAGATCTCAATGCTCTAGGGAGGGGTAGAAGTATAATAGTTTAAAGGAGCAAATTAAAAAAATTTAGTCATTATTTGTTTCTTGCATTGAGATTTAACTTTTAAAAAGATAATCTGTACGAGTTGTTGTTAAATCGAGGAGTCAACCATGGTGCTTTCAATAAGCCAAGCTCAAGCCTTAAGGATGGGTTTTTACCCTAGGAAAAATGGGACTTTCGGCACGATCGGGTTTGTAGCACGTCTCACAGCGTTCCGCAACCATCCAGTGCCAATGCGAGTCCCCGCGCGTCCTAACTGTGGACGCAGGCCCAGCATAACTCCGCCTCCGCGCGATTCGGTGACTATCGTAGGGCGGCGCCTGATTGCCGCGTTTGGTTATCCGGCACTTGCACTTGTCGCGACCATTGAAGCGGTGGTGCGGGCGGCTCTTGCTCTTATCGCCCTCATTCCATCTGTAGGTTGGGCGTTTTATGCAGATGGACGCCCCTTACAGCTCGTCGCAATGAATGGCGGAGTTGGATTCATCGTAGGACTAGAGACCATCGTCCGCTGTGGTGTGGGCTGGGTAAAAAATTTTTATTCTGATCAACTAACTTACGAAAGCCTTGCGCTTTGTGAGCCTTGTGGTTCAGATGATGATTGAGGTTGGAACTGAAA
>JBIOJU010000004.1:0-17139 GCA_044451165.1 Chlamydiales bacterium
CGCATAGACACAACTCCTCTGGTATCCCACGGCATTTTTTCCTCCATTGGATGAAGTTAAAAAAAAGCCTAGGTGTATACCATGTCCTGACACAAAGTGTGTACTATGTCCTGAAACTGAACACCTCTGCCCGAACTCTCTTCATTGCGGGGCCCCTTCCGGTCATGTCGCAGTACTAGGTTAAGACTTCCGAACAGCTTCTTGGTTCTTAATTGGTAACTGCATGACCGGAAGGGGTCTCTCGACGCAGGAGTGGGAGGGGAGTGTTATCTTTTGTTCAAAAAATTACGCAAAGCTGTTTCGACTAATGTGCGTCTGGAGCGAGAGGGAATGGCGTGAATCATGTCGAATGCCTTTTTTCTGTTGAAAGATTTGGGGATTTCAACTTCTGGAAGGCTTTTAAACCAGAGAGATTTTGCCGGTTTTAAATAAAAAAAATCCAAAAGTGCTTTTTCAGGTGTAGCCAGTTTCACTTGCGTTTTTGGGTCAGATTCATACCCAAAAAAAAATTCAGGAGCAACATGATGGACAGATACGGTTGCAAGAGGAGTTTGAATGCGTCGAGTGCGTGCAAGCGATACAACCGTGATTGCACGAGAAACCTGATCGATCATTCCGTGATGGAAGAGGGCGGTTTGCAAAGAAACATAGCAAGGAAATGGAGCCACCAAATATTCAGGTAGCAATAGCGGATTTACTTGGAGATCCACAACCCATAAACCTCTGGCGAGATGTACCACGTGCCTTTCCAATGCTAGCCTTCTGAGTACTTGACTTGCATGCTCGTTACTAAGCCCTAATTTATAAGCCACATCACCCGTTTCTATGATTGGAACGCCTGAACTTTGCAAAATCTTTAAAGCGGATATCAATTTCACTTCAATGACTCCAGATACTCTATGACCTTTAATTGTACTTTATCCCACACGTGTTGATTATACTGTGGTTGCAAATCGATTGGAAAAAAAGCCAGCACCTGATCTTTAAAATCACTAAAGCCGATATTGCACGCATTTTCACAAGCCTTCGTCAGATATTCTTTATCCCCTTCTTTGATGCCATAGGCAGAGATCAGATGGAAAAGATCCCAAACATCTCTTGCCTGAGTTTCAGTGCGTGAAGCTAAAGCTCTGATTTTCTGCTTAAAGGCGATCGATGGTCCATAGTGTGGAACAAATATAGGATGTAAACGATGGGCATTCGATACAGCGCTATCGATCGGGTCAAATTCAACAGGGACTTCAACGCCCCTTCTTGAAAATTCTATTTTTGTTGGGAAGATGTTTCCTGTCAGTTGTTCTTTCAATTGAATTTTCCAGCGCTGAGTAGTTTCTGTTTGTTTCGGTTCAGAAATTTGAACGATTTCAAGGGAGCGCGCAAGCAACATCATCTCCATTCCCTGGGATCCAAGAATCGAGTTAATCGTCTTTTGCAGGGTAACAACTCTTGTTGTTTTCACGTCAAGATCGATATCCTCCGAGTAGCGGATGCTACCCAAGAAAAATCTGAGATTACAGCCGCCTTTCAATGAATACAGACGTTTGTCCAACTTTCGACCCAAGTTATCTAAAAAGGCCAGGTGAAAAAATTCGAGATACTGGACTGGGTTATACCGCATAAACCAACAATACAAGCAATTGACATTTGCGTCAATTACACGTATTATCAGGGAGCGAAAGTCTTTGGTGGTTCAAAAGAGACAGTCGGGCACACGTGACTTAAAGAAGACGCCGCAATCAAAATGGACGTACATGGGCAAAGAGTGGGCGGACAATGGACGCGGCGAAGAAAGAAGCTCTAAGCTCTTAACCTAGGGCAGCGGGGAACTAGCCGAAGGACTTGTTGCCCGATTGTCTCTGGTGTACCCTCCAGAGACTTCACCTTTCCTCCTCCCCCTCTCCTTCCTCCTTCTGCTTTTCTTTTTCTTAGAAGGGGAATAAGCTGTTGTTATGGGAAGAATTGAGGTGCTGCCGGATGGGGCGGTAAATCAGATTGCGGCGGGTGAGGTCATTGAGAGTCCGGCATCTATTGTGAAGGAGCTGGTGGAAAATGCCGTCGATGCTGGCGCGCGCAAAATTGTTGTCTCTGTGGAGAGCGGCGGGCTTCAAACGATCTTGGTGACCGACGATGGGTGTGGGATGAGCGAAGAGGATGCGGCTCGCTGTTTTCTTCGCTTTGCGACATCAAAAATACGGGGCGTTGACGACCTCTTAGCACTAAAAACGATGGGCTTTCGGGGCGAGGCGCTTGCCGCTATTGGTGCGATTGCCAAAGTCACGCTACGTACGGCCGACGCAGATAGCAAAGGAACACTGGTCGAGCTTGAAGGCGGAAAGATTTTAAGCATCGAGCCATGTGCTCAGACGCAGGGCACACGTTTTGAGGTTCGCTCTCTTTTTTACAATGTTCCTGCGCGCAAAAAATTCCAAAAATCTCCAGCAATCTGTGCCGCAGAGATCACGCGGGTCGTCTCTCTTCTGGCCCTTGCTCACGCCGGGGTCTCATTTGAGCTGTTGCAGCAGGGGCGCACTGTTCTTCGCACAGATCGCTCGCAAAGCTATGCGGATAGAGTTAGAGATGTGTTGGGAGAAGAGTTTTTAGCGGAGAGTTTTCATATCGATGCGCACGGGAAAGCGTTCAAATTAACTGGCATCATCGGCCATCCGCTCAAAAGCCGCATCAACCGCTCGGGCCAGCACCTTTTTATCAACCAGAGGCCCGTCCATTCTCTTGCCATCTCTTATGCGGTCCGTGATGGGTATGGCACTAGGCTTGCGGAGGGGCGTCACCCCTCGTTTGTCCTACACTTAGAGCTCGATACAGAAGCTCTCGATGTCAACGTCCATCCTCAGAAAAAAGAGGTGCGCATCCGTGATGAACATCTTGTAAAAGATCAGATGCGCGACTCTGTATTCAAAGCCTTAGAGACACAGGGGCAGGAGTTTTCTCGATTGTGTGATGAAGTTCCTTTTCTCTTTTCTGATCTTCCACAGGCACCCGACAGGAGTTTACCACTCAAGTTTGCCGAAAGAGCAAACGAACCTGAGCTTTCATTAGATCTATCCCAGAAAGCTCGCAGCCTGGGTGTTGTGGGAAATTTTCTTCTGCTTGATCCCTTTTTGCTCCCGAAACCGTTTGGAGATGGAGAAGAGGGAATTTTACTGATTGATCTGGAAGCGGTAAGGCGTCGTCTTCTCTTCGACGCTCTCAAGAGTGATCGCAAGATAGAATCTCAAGGATTGATCGTTCCTTTTTCCGTGCATCTTCCTCGCATGGATGCTCAACGTATAGAAGCCAACCTAGAGGAGGTGGAGAGGCTGGGGATTCAGTTAAGGCCTGTCGGCGGAGAGAAATTTTTAATCGATTCTCTTCCTCCTTTTCTCGATTTAGAACGCGTAGGAGAGCTGCTCTCGCTTTTTGCGGAGGAGTTGTGTATAAAAGAAATCATAAAGGAAGAGAGAGAGAGGCGTCTTGCGGGGCTGTGTGCGCGCATAGTTCACTCCGACAAGAAAAAGCTGTCGGAGACAGAGGCTCTTCACCTATTTGAAGCGCTTCTCAAAACACCTTCTTCCCACTCTTGTCCAGAAGGAAAACCCACATTTGCACGGATCAAATTGCATGAAATCGCCAAGTTTTTCACTCCTAAAAAAACGTCTTAAGGGGTTATTAAATCAGCTGGATATCTTAGGTGTCGACGGGTGTGTTGTAGACGCACCGGTTGATCTCGGGTATTTGACAGGGCTCTCTCTTTCAACTGGCTGGCTCATCGCGCTCAAAGGTGAGTATATTCTTTTTGTCGATGGTAGATATTTGCAAGTTGCACGTGAAAAAAGCCCCGTCCCTGTTCGACTTTTAGAAGAGAAAAATATCCAGGATTTTACAAAGGGAGTGCCTTTTGCAAAATGCGCTTTTGATGCTCAGACCACAAGCTTTGCTGAATATCAGAAATTGCAAAAACGACTGCCTAAATATCAGCTCATTGAAGTTGACGGGCTCTTGAAAGAGCTCAGGCTGATAAAAGACACCTTCGAGCAAGACGCACTCCGCAGAAGCGCAAAGCTTCTCTGGAAGGGATTTCAGCATCTCCGCAAAAAGATTAAGTCTGGAATCACAGAAAAAGATTTAGCGCTGGAATTTGAGATTTTTTGCCGGAAACAGGGGGCTGAGAAACTTGCCTTCGATCCGATCATCGCCTTTGGTCCAAACAGTGCTATGCCACACTACCGCTCTCAAGATGTCGGTCTAAAAAAAGGAGACGTCATACTTGTCGACATCGGTGTCGTTGTGGACAACTACCGTTCAGATATGACGCGCACTCTCTTCTTTGGCACTCCCGATCCTCTCCTCAAAAAATGGCAGAAGATTGTAAAAAAAGCGCACGATGCTGCACTCGATATCTGTCGTCCTGGGGTGAAACTAGGGGAGTTAGATGCAGCGGCAAGAAGTGAGATGACCAAGGAGGGAGTTGAGGTCTATTACATTCACAGTTTAGGCCACGGTGTTGGGCTTGAGATTCACGAATATCCCCGCATAAAGGTTGATGGAGCTGATAAAGACTTACCGCTCCAGCCTGGCATGGTGATCACAGTCGAACCGGGACTTTATCTACCAGGAAAAGGCGGAATACGTTACGAGGACACAATCATCGTGACGAAGACAGGATACGAGAATTTTTATAGATGAGTCTTGTTCTAACTCTTGCTCTTTTTGGCGTTGCAATTCTTCTTCTCCTTTGGAGTCAGCTATCATCAAAAAAAGTCGATAGGGATAGCGAGCGGATCTTGGAGTATCTGGAAGAAGGAGTAGTCTCAGTAGATTCTGGGCTAAAAATTTGCAAAATGAACTACAGGGCCAGCAAGATTCTAGACCTCAATAAGCGTGCGCTTATTGGGCAAAAAGTCACGTCATTTACTGGTCATCCTGTTATGGAGAAGGCAAAAGAACTTCTTGCGCGATGCATGCCCAATGAAGAGATTCTCACGGGCTCGGTTTCCCTTGAGAAGCACGACTTTGATCTCATCGCTATACCGCAGGGTAAAAACCGGGGCGCAATTCTTATTCTACAAGACAAATCGGCCCACGCGCAAATCTTACAAATGGGTAAAGACTTTATCGGCAACGCCGCCCATGAGCTACGGACTCCTATCACCGTTATCAAAGGATTTGCTGAGACTCTCCAAGATATGCCAGAGCTTCCTAAAGAGATGGTTTCAGAGATTATGGAAAAGATTGTGAAAAACTGTGAGAGAATGAACATCCTTGTGAAGAATCTTCTGACACTTGCTGACCTTGAAAACCTTCCCGCCCTTCGTTTGCAAAATGTTGATCTCAATGCTCTCATTGAAAACTGCCGCCATCTCCTCCTCACAGCGCATCCTTCTGTGAAAATTCAATTACACAAAACAGAGACGCCTTTGATGATACGAGTAGATCCGGATATTTTAGAGCTAGCACTCATGAATCTGTTGGAGAATGCGGTAAAATATTCTCAAGCGCCAGGAGAGATCATGGTAAAAATTAGGGGCGATAGCGAAAAAACCACTATTGAAATTTCTGATAAAGGAATAGGAATTCCTGCAGAAAATTTAGAAAAGATTTTTCTGAGATTTTACACCGTTGATAAAGCGCGTTCGCGCAGACTCGGAGGGGCAGGTCTTGGTCTCTCCATCGTGAAGGCCATCATCGAAAAACATGAGGGTGAGATCAGCGCAGCTTCTGAATTAGGGCTTGGCACCACCTTTACCATCCACCTTCCGCACCTTGCGTGAGATCTTACTCTTCTTATCGGTGATGGTAAAAACTGCTTGTGGCGTTGAAGGCTTTGTAAAAAAAGAGACCATTCCCTTGAGATCGATTGGACGAAGTGTCTGAGTTGAATGTTGTAATAAAAGAACCTCTAGCTCTTTCTCTTCGAGCGCGCGCCCCTTTTCTGTTTCTGCATCTGCAATCAGCATAGCTACTACATCTCCGAAGAGAGCTTTTAAAAGTGGTGTCGATGCAAATATAAATGCGATGGGTGCTCGCTTATTTGTGGAGCCGAGAATAAAAAAGTCTTCAAGTGGCGGATAGCCACGCGGGGCGTTGAGTTCATAGCGACTTGTCCCCCTTACCATCTTGAGAAAAACTTCTTTGAGAGGGCCCTGTTCAGGTATCAGCTGCTCAAAAGTAAAGGGCTGCTTTTCCTCACGTCCTTTTTGAATCATAGCGTCAAGGAGGAGATATTCAAATCCTTCACCCAGCTTGTTTTTTGCCGTTTTCGCAAGACCACTTTTGCCATAAATGGCGCGCAAATGAGCGGCTGCCACTTCATACAATGTGTCAAAAAATGCAGGGCGGGGCTGCAGCAGCAGAAGGGAAAGGTCTAATTTTGAGTCTTCAAGAGGATCTTTGCGGTCGCGTGCAAATGCGGGTGACGCACGTTTCCTGCTACTCTCTCTTTTTTGTTGTTCTGCTGTTTTCTTTTTTTTAACCGTACGATATGCGTGGCTTTGGAGCCCATTTTGTGCCTGTCTCTCCAGATCTAAAAAGCTTTTGAAATAACGCTGCTTCTCGGCGGAGGCAGTGACCTCTTTTGTCATGCACATCATCCCCAAGGAGATGATCACAAGAAAACTACCTATGAGCATCAGTATATTCATGGATAGATGACCGGTTTAGTCGAGGGTGGAAGAAAAAAGACAAATTGCGTTTTTTGCACACCATGATCAGCAGTGATATAAACCATAGCGGGCAGATTTTCCTGTTCCTTTGCCCATTTGGGTACTTGCGTTTTCTGATTGAGGTCAAAGAATTCAAAATTGAGCTCTTTAACGTTTTCTAGTAAAACCTCTTTTCTCATTTTCCCCTCTCCTTCGAGCGGGAGGAGGTGCAGTTCTAGCGTTTTATTTTTTTCAAGTAGAAGTCGCGCGCGAATTTTTCCCGAGAAAAGAGGATCTGTGTCCGCACCATTTTGGAATGAGAAGATCAATTGAGGCCCTTTTGTAGAGTGCTCAGTATAAAAAAGAGGAGGTTTGCCCTGCTCTTCCTGAGAAAGAGAAGAGAAAAGAGTCGCCAGCCTCATTTCAGCTTTTTCATAGATGCAAACCTTGGCATCCAGTTCTTGTGCTGCAATATTTTGCATCGTGGTTTGACGGAAAAATCCGAAAATAAAAAAGAGCAAAATTGAGGTGAGAAAAAGCGCGATTGTCACTTCAAGCAGTGTGAACGGACGCTTTTTTCGTCTGTTTGACAAAAACCCTATGATCAAATTTATATCCTTTTCCTTTCTGGTTGATGGGCGTGTACACGAGACGGATATAGATGAGAAAGAGATGATCTCCCTCGTTGCTCACATCCGCAGTCTTCTTCCAAAAATAGACCTTTTCTGAAAATTCTCGAGATTCCAGCTCCTTTTTCTTTTTCTCATCCTGTCTCACCATGCCATGCACTCGGATCGTCTTTTTGGAAATCAGCGGCTTCTCTTTCGCCTCTTGTAAATTTTTAGCTTCGGTGAGAGTGTTGAGAGTGATCTTGTTGAGATAAAGCTGCGTCTTGATCTCTGCAAAACGAAGGCGTTCGAGGTGGGCAATTTCTGCTTCCTCGACAGAAGAAATCTGATAGTGCAAAAAGTTGAACGGCTGTCGCAGAAGAATGGGTAGACAGAGGGCCAAAATACTAAATGCCACCAAGACTTCTAGCAAAAGATAAGGACGCTTTCTCATAGCAGGAAGAGGGTAGCACAGAGAGAGCCCGTTTACAAGATGAGTAAGGGGTTAAAGTCCAGGTAGTCGCAGGAGGAGAGGATGTAGCGAATACCCCGCGCCTCGCCGAAGAGGGGCAGATCTTTTTTGACATTATGCAGATGGCCAAAGACGACGATTTGAACTTGATATTTTTCCAGGAGCGCAGACGCTCTAGAGGGTTGCATGTCGGCGCTGACAGGGGGGTAGTGCGTAAGGGCGATGCGGACCCTTGCTTGGGGATCTAACTGTTTTAGACTTAGCTCCAAGCGGACTAGCTCTCTTTCAAAAATCTTCTTACTCTCCTCCACGTGAAGAGAGAACTCTTCAGGACTTTTTTTCTTTGTTCGAGTGTTTTCTTGGAAGTGGATGAAATGATGGAAATTGAACTCATCGGTGTCCCAAAGCCGCGCACCTCCGATAGTAATTCCCTGCCAATTAAACACGTTATTTTGAATGAAATGAATAGATGGGGGAAGGGAGGCCTTCAATTTTGATGCAGAGGGCCACCAGAAGTCGTGGTTGCCCCGGATGATCACCTTTGTACCGGGAAGTTGATCAATCCACCTTAAATCGACGAGGGCGTCTTCAAAGTGGGTCGCCCAAGAGATGTCCCCGGGAATGAGCACGAGGTCGTTTTTACCAATTTTTGCACGCCAGTTTTCTGCAATCTTGTCCGTATAATCTTTCCAAAGGCTACCGAACGCCTCCATGGTTTTTTGTGGGACACCGAAGGAGAGATGAGGATCTGCAAGTGCAAAAACTGCCATATTTCAACTGGGGATCGGACACGCGCACGGGCACGAAAGAGAAAAAGCCTACAAAGTTTGGAAACTACGCGTAGTTATTTTTCTTCATTCTTTACTTCGTGCCCGTGTGCGTGCCCGTGCCCGATCTTCTCTTTTTATATTTCAAAGCCGTCTGGGAGGTTGGTCCCTGAAGTCACGATGATAATTCCATCGCGGATATATACACCATCCCCATCGAAGGTCTGGAGATGTTGTTTATTGAGAAGTTTAACCCCATTTCCAAGGCAGCTGTGCTCGTCAATGATCGTCTTTCTCAGCTCGCACTCCTCACCGATCGAAAATTGAGAAGGAAGAGGAGGTGTGAGATGGGGTGGCGGCTGATAAAACTTATGCCCCATGACGATCGAATCGTGAATGATTGTTCCCTTGCGGATCTGTGAACGGACCCCCACCACGCTTTCTACGATCTCTTTTGCGTCGATGATGGCACCTTGACTGATGATCGAGTTTCGAATGAAAGTGTTACGTATGAGGGGACTCGGCAGCAGGTGTCGTGTGGTGTAGATAGGTCTTGTCTCATCGTGGATATCAAAACTTCCCGTTGGCTTGAGAAGAGCGAGATTAGCTTTGTAGTAGGAAGAGACCGTACCAATATCCTCCCAGTAGCCATCAAACTCATAGGCAAAGGTTTTTCCTCGTTTGATCTGTGTTGGGATTAGATGCTTTCCGAAATCATCCCCCTCTTCTTGGAGGAGAGAGGCAAGTGCCGCACGTTTAAAAATGTAGATTCCCATCGAGCCAAGGTAGTGAGGCACACCGGAATCTCTGTTAAGTTGAAACCGCTTCAAAAGATCTGGCGCTTGAGGTTTTTCATAAAAATCTTCGACGCGTCCAGAACTTTTTGTTTTTAGTAGCCCCATCCGTTTAGCTTCTGGCTCTCCTACCGGAAGAGCTGCAATGACCAGATCAGCATCTGTATCTCTTGCAAAATGCAGCATCGGGATAAAAGGAGTATTGTAAAGCTGGTCACCTGAAAGAATCAGAAAATATTCTGCTGATGACTTCAGAAGATGTCCGATATTTTTCCTAACCGCATCCGCCGTACCTTTGTACCAGGCTTTGCCCTTGGGTGTCTCTTCAGGAGAAAGTAGCTTAAGATCTCCTCTTTGAAACAGCTCAAAAGGAAAGCTGCCAAGGACATGTTGATGCAGATCGGACGCAAAGTATTGTGAGATGATGTAGATCTGCTGAATTTTTGAATTGAGCGAGTTGGAAATCGGGACATCGATGAGGCGGTAACGTCCTCCAAATCCCACAGCAGGCTTTGAGCGTGAGTGTGTCAGAGGAAAAAGACGGGTGCCTTCGCCTCCTGCAAGTACAATACTCGCCACTTTATCGATCATTTCTCCGTTAGGCGACAAACCCTTTCTCCTTGAAATATGTATTAAAATTTTTAATTAACATATTCTAGAGAAGAAAGGCAAGTTAGATCTGAAAGAGAAGGGATAGAGAACACCGAAAAAGAAAGAAGAATTTAACCAGAGAGACAAGAAAAAGAAAGTTGTTTTCTCTTCTCTGTGGGGCTTTGTTGCATAAATCCATTCTTAAACACCGAGCACGCCGAGAGCACCGAGCAGAAGAAGGGGGAAATTGCAGGATAACAGAATGACCACGCTGGTCATCCTATTATTTGCTCTTCATCTCGGTGTTCTCGGTGCGCTCGGTGTTTATTTTCTCCGATTTATGCAACAACGCCAATGCTTCGAAAGAATTTTTATCGTTCTATCGTTCTATCGTTTTTATCATTACTCTCGTAGGGGCCTTTCGTGAGTAAGATGTAGATCATAGGGAGGCGAAGGGACTGCCAGCCTGAAAAAATGAAGTGCTCTGCTTACGACGCTTCAATTCTGTTCTGATGGAGAATAGAAGATCTTGATCAAAGTCTTTACGTGCTGCCCATTGCAGATATTCAAGAGAGAGCTCCGAAAAGGGCCTGCCCTTGTGTTTTCCGAGAGGCATAGCTTTGAGCAGGATCGGGTGTTTAAGACGTTCGAGGAGCTGTTCCGTAGTTTTAAATTGCTTTGTGAGGTATTTGAACACGGCAATGTTGATGATGACATCGCTCATAGCGCGATGGGCGCCCTCAGCTGGGATGTTAAAATGTTCGCGCAATTTCTCTAAGGAGTTGATGGGGCTTTCCCCGTAGAGCCGTGCAAGTCTTAGCGTATCGATGTAGGCTTGCGCTTCTAATTGGCAAGGAATTTGATGCCGCTTTGCAGCAGCTGTGAGGAAAGCGAGATCAAGAGGAATTCCATGGCCGACGACGATAGATTTTCCGATAAATTTGAGCAGTGTAGGAAGAACAGCATGAATCTTGGGCTGACCTTTCACCATCTCGGGGGTGATGTTGTGGATCGCAATCGATTCTTGCGGAATCGTGCATTCCGGATCGATGAGAGTTTCGAAGGTTTCGAAGGTTGTGCTAAAGTTGAAACGCACGCAAGCCACCTCGATGATCTGAGCAGTATTTGGCTCTAAACCGGTCGTTTCAAGGTCAAAACAGACGAAAGTGTCTTGATCGATTAATCCCATTCATGTCTCACAATTTTTCTTCTCTCTTCGCCCGAATGGGAAAAATGAAAAAAGAGTGTATGTTTTGGAAGAATAGATTCGATTCTCTCTGCCCATTCGACACAGCAGATGCCATCCCCATGTAAGTACTCATCAAAACCCATTGCCAAAAACTCGGTAACATCTTTTAGTCGATAGAGATCAAAGTGGTAGATCGGAATCTCTCCTGGATAAATATGTAGGTAAGTAAACGTTGGGCTGCTGACTTCTCTTTCGTGGCAGCTCACTAATCCTTTGACAAAGGTGGTTTTTCCCGATCCCAATTCGCCCATGAGGGAAAACACAGCGCCCGCTTTAGCATTTTTTCGAATTTTAGCGGCGTATGCGAGCGTCTCCTCGGGGGAGTTAGTAATTAACTCTGTTGTTCTTGGCGCTCTTCTTCTGTCCACTGGTCTACATATGTGGAAAATTCTTCGAGGGAGGAGAGTGTTTCGAAAAACCCGTTGATCTTACTCTCTTCTAAATGCTTCTGAATAAAGGCGAGGAAATGCTCTTCGATCTGGAAGCGGTTCTGGTTGGTCGTTTCAACTAATGAAAGAGGCTTTAACTGATTTTTGAGGAAGTCATCGATCACGGCTGCTTTGCTGTTGAATAGTTTGCCGGTCACAGCAGAGGAGTAGACCAGTTTGGTAATGGGTGCTTTTAATTTTACAATATAATTTTTAATGATTTCCGGATCTTCAGAGACAAAAAACCTTTTTACTTTCAGGCCGCCGACGCGTTCGGTATTTTCTGGGCATTTAGAAACCCAGTCATAGATGGCGTCTTGTGGATTAGGGTGGGTATTATCGCCAAAAACCTTTCCTGTGAAAGGACAAATATAGATTTTTTTTGTCTGGTCATTAACCCCTTGTGCCCCCATCTGGATCTTAATCTCAGTCTCACGCCAAAGCTTGCCCTGCGCTTCAAGTTTTTGTATGAGGTCGTCTTGGCTCTGGTAGATCATTTTTTCGCGAATGAACAGCACGGGATGGACGTTATATTTTTTTTCTAAAAAGAAAAGATATGTAGTAATAAGATCTGCTTTACGATTTTTTTTTAAAAAACGTTGAAGATCTTCTTTGAGAGATTCAGAAATGACAGTATTTGTCATTTGACACCAAAATTATAAAGTGAGTCGAGACTACCGCAACACCCAATTATTGATCAAGAAACTTGTCTAAATCCTCCAAATATAAGACAATTGACCCTTGTTATTTGGAGGCCACATGACGCTCACTTTAGAAGATACACTGACGCTCGAAAATTTAGTTGTCGAAGGGTATGAAAGGGTTGTGAAGATCACCGACGCCCATGCGGGACTGAGGGCGATTATCTGTATCCATAGCCTAAAGTTAGGACCCGCACTCGGAGGAACACGGATCTACCCGTATGCTTCTTTTGATGAAGCGCTAATCGACGCCAAACGACTTGCAAAAGGGATGACCTATAAGTCTGCCCTCACAGATTGCGGCTGGGGTGGCGGTAAAAGTGTCATCATCTTCGATTCAAAAAAGCCCAAGCCACCTGAGATGCTTCTTGCATTTGGTGCAGCGGTCAATCGCCTCAAGGGAGAGTACATTTGTGCCGAGGATGTTGGATGTTCACCTGAAGATGTCATGATGATTAGCAAAGCCACCCCCTACGTCGTTGGTCTTTTGCACCCCAAAAGCAGTGGCAACCCCTCTCCTTTTACTGCCTGGGGCACCTTTCGGGGCATGCAATCGGCGATGAAAAAATTGTATGGTAGCGATTCTTTAGAAGGAAAGAGTGTCGCAATACAAGGCCTTGGTAGCGTGGGTGCTATCCTTGCAGAACTTCTCTTCTGGGCTGGAGCAAAGCTCATTCTTTGCGATATCGACCAAGAAAAGACAAAACATCTTGCAAAATCCTTTAGCGGCCAAGCCGTTTCTACAAGAGAGATCATGGAGGTGGAGTGCGATATACTTGCCCCTTGCGCAATGGGAGGAACGCTCAACCCCTCTTCCATAGGACGTCTCCGCTGTAAGGCCGTGGCGGGCTGCGCGAATAACCAGCTTCTCCAAGACAGTGATGCCGACCTTCTCAAGCAGCGAGGTATCTTGTACGCTCCAGACTTTGTGATCAATGCGGGTGGTCTGATCAATGTCACCCAGGAGCTTCTTCCAGAGGGGTATCATGCAAAAACAGCGCGAGACAAAGTGCACAACCTCTATGACCAGCTTCTCGCAATCTATGAAATATCCGAGCAGAACAAGATCTCAACCCATGCGGCGGCTATTTCTCTAGGCAACTACCGCCTGGCGTATGGTCTCGGCGCACGCACGCAAGAGCCCTGTTTCCACCACGCCACATAAAAGCAGAAAAGAAAAAAGCAGAGAAGAAGAAGTAAGATCGGGCAAGGGCACTGGCACGTTTACGGGCACGAAAGAAAGATTGACTCTCACAATCTTATTCGATGTGTTCAGAGTGGAAGAATCACGTTCCTCTTTCTTTCGTGCCCGTATCCGTGCCCGCGTGCGTGCCCGATCCCCCTTCCACTCCTATTTTCTTCTTAATTTTCTTGCGGAGATTTCCTGGATTCTTCAACTTGTTTTGTATGGAAAATATTTGTGTAAGGCTTGCCTCTCGAGTGAGAGCTGCTCTCATGGCGGCTTATGGCGAAGCTTTGACTCCAGATCTTTTAGAGCCAGAGGTTGAGCAGAGTACAAATCTTCAGTTTGGCCATTATCAGTGCAATAATGCTCTGAAGCTTGCAAAAATTTTAAAAAAAGCGCCGCGAGAAGTGGCTCAACAAATTCTCTCCCATTTTGATGGCTCTCCATTTGTTGAGAAGGTCGAGATTGCAGGGGCTGGTTTTCTCAATTTCACACTGAGCGCAACCTTTCTTGGACAAGAGGTCGATGCACTCATTCGAGATTCTCATTTAGGTGTACCTCTTCCAGTCAAAAAGCAGAGGGTCATCGTCGAATTCTCCTCGCCAAACGTGGCCAAAGAGCTCCATGTGGGCCACCTGCGTTCTACAATCATCGGCGATGCTCTTGCTCGGCTCTTTGAATTTCTCGGGCACGATGTGCTGAGGCTCAACCATGTGGGCGATTGGGGAACTCAGTTTGGCATGCTCATCGCTTACATGCAAGATGAAGCAAAAGACGTGCTGTCTGGGAAAAAAACTGCAGATCTTTCCGAACTCATGAAATGGTATAAGGCCTCAAAAACCCGTTTTGATGCAGACCCGGAATTTAAAAAAAGAGCTCAGCATGAGGTCGTCCTACTCCAAAGTGGAGATCCCTCTTCGCTCAAGGTTTGGAAACTGATCTGCGATATTTCGCGCAAAGCCTTTCAAGAGATTTACGACCTTCTAGACGTGAAGCTGATCGAACGGGGCGAATCTTTTTACAATCCCTATCTTAAACCCCTCATCGAGGACCTTGAGAAAAAGGGACTGATCACGATTTCAGACGGCGCAAAATGTATTTTTATGGAAGGTTTTTTCACCCCTGAGGGAACACCGCTACCCATGATCGTACAAAAATCTGACGGCGGATACAACTATGACACCACTGATCTTGCGGCTCTTCGCTACCGTGTCGAGGTCGACAAGGCCGAACGTATTCTCTACGTGATCGATGCAGGTCAGAGCTTGCATTGCAAGATGGTGTTCAAAGCAGCAGAGCTTGCGGGGTATCTCGATCCCAAAAAAGTAGATGTGGAACATGTGGCCTTTGGTGTGGTTTTGGGTGCCGATGGTAAAAAGTTCAAAACCCGATCGGGAGAGACAGAAAAATTAATCGACCTTCTCCAAGAAGCGATAAGACGCGCGCGCGAGATCATCGAAGAGCGTCTGCCCGATCTTTCAGCAGGCGAAAAAGAGGAACTTGCAAAAACGCTTGGAATTGGAGCTGTTAAATATTCTGATCTCTCGTGTCATCGTGTAAAAGATTATGTTTTTAGCTACGAACGAATGCTAAAGTTTGAGGGCAATACCGCAGCTTTTCAACTCTATGCATACGTTCGTGTTCAGGGTATCAAACGCAAAGTGGGAAAAGAGATCGATACGGTGATAAAAACAGCACAGGTCCAGCTCGTTCATCCCACAGAGGTGCTACTCGCTCTCCACCTCCGTCAATTTGGGGAAGCACTTGCGATGATCGAACGTGAACTCCTCCCGAATCGCCTCACAGAATATCTCTATACTCTTGCTGAAAAGTTTCACGCCTTCTTTAGAGATTGTCGAGTTGAAGGCACGCCGCAAGAAGAGAGCAGACTTCTATTGTGTGAAGCAACAGCGAGAATTTTGCGGCAAGGACTAAATATCTTGGGGCTGAAGACAGTGGAAAGAATGTAAAAGGAAGTGTTGAGCGATGAGTGATGAGTGATAAGCGAAAGATAGAAGAGAGAAAGATCGGGCACGGAAACGTTTACCAAAGAAAGATCGAAACGGCCAATTATTCTCTTGATCGTGAACGTTACCGCTTGCATGCCCGTTTCCGGATCTCTTTCTTCAGTTCATCACTCATCACTCATCGTTCATCACTTCTTATCTTCATCACCTCAGTGTCTTTTTTTCGTTTTCTCTTGTTGCTTCTCCTGGTTCCTTTCTGGTTGAGCGGCGAGCCTGCTCACAAAATTCAGACGATCTCTTCCCAGGGGCATTATCTCACACTAGATGATGGGTCCACGTGGAATATCGGCTGGTGGAATACATGGAGCAGCTGGCACTGGAAGCTGGGCGAAAGTGTACAAATTCTAAAAGAGAAAGAAGAGTATTTTCTTCTGAATCTCGATCAGCCTGAAAAGCGAGCGCGGATTGCTGTGACGGTCTGTCCTTCCCTCGAAGGAACCGAACATCGGCATTTCATTGCAGAAATTCTCGAGGATGGGGAAGTGGTCAAGCTCGAGAACGGGTTTGCTTGGCGAGTCCGCTGGCCTGGAACCAGGAATAGTAGAGGCTCGGAGGAGACCAACGCACAAATGATGAAGCGCTGGCGTGTGGGAGATGAGATTGGCCTTTATGACTGGTATGATGCGACCGGAACAGGCCTTTTCTACTATGTTCTACAAAATTTCTCACTTCACTCTAGTGTTCCGGCGCTGTTTTATGAAAAACAAGGAACCTATCAGTCGCTGCACGTAAAGGACGTCGGTTGGACTTCGATCACCCTCGATGATGGCTCATCATGGGAATATGAAGAGTCGCTCCTCTTCATGCGCGGATGGAAGCAGGGCGACCCTGTTATCCTGTACATAGCCAATCGTCAAGATCCCACAAGATATTGCCTCGTGAAGTGCAATGCTCCCCCGCGTGATAGTTACTGCGTGCGAGTGCACAAAAAAGGATAAAGGATGAAGGCTAAAGGATGAAATAAGAGAGAGTAAGCGCCTTATTTCTTTTCTTCTAAATTCTTGTCTTCTGGGCATTGCCGGGGATCTCTCGCACATAGTGTGGGACAGTGTATCCAGAGAGAGAGCGGGCGATCTCTGCCATGAGCGCCTGGCCCTTTTTCTCCTCTACTTCAAAATGCGCAGCTCCCTGCACGCGGTCTAACTGGTTGAGATAGTAGGGAAGAATCCCATGATCAGCGAGCGTGCGCATGAGTGTTTCCAGGGTCTTGGCGTCGTCGTTTACTCCTTTTAGGAGAACATTTTGATTGAGCACAGGGATGCCTAGTTTTTGAATCTCTTTTAATGCAGCAAAAATATCCTCGTCGAGTTCGTTCGGGTGGTTGCAATGGATCACAAAAAAGATCTGCAGGTGAGATCGTTTGAGAAGGTCAAGGAAAGAGGTGTCGATCCTTTCTGGGATTCCGATGGGAAAACGGGTGTGAAAGCGGAGACGTTTTAGATGAGGAATTTTTGCGAGTTTCTCAAGGAGGGCGTCTAACTTTTCATCACTCAGCGAAAGTGGGTCGCCGCCACTCAAGATAATCTCTGAAAGCGAGGTGTTTTTTTCAATGGCTTGGAGCTCCTGCTCAAAAAAGCTCTCATTCTCCTGATAATCAAAGTTGCGTCGAAAGCAGAACCGGCAGTTCATCGCGCAGGCAGCCGTCGTGAGAAGAAGCGCCCGCCCCTCATACTTATGC
>JBIOJU010000005.1:0-16498 GCA_044451165.1 Chlamydiales bacterium
CACTCATGCGCGGGATGAGAGTGCGTATTTTGTAACGAAAAAGTCATAAATCTACCTTCATGTGAGCGTCATGCAAGTCATTGCAAGCAGTTCTCTCTTGCTCTGGTAAGCAAGAGAGAACAAATTTACAGATATGCGGGCATTAATTGTTAATTTAACATGACAACCATGAACGGGTTTTTGAGGCACAAGAATCCGGTTGTGCGCAATGGTCAACAACAGCGTCAATCCCAGCATTTGTAACGGCTTTTGTGCTATTTGCAATCGAGTCTACAGTAGAGCCAACGACATTGGTGATCGCATTTGTTGCAGTTGCTTGACAACCATCTAAGCTAGGGCCAGCACCGCAGGCGTTAGCGATTGGTTTAACGGCGTAGATAGGTGTTGCCATTACTGAAACGGCGGTGTTTGTAATGGTTGATTTAGCACCCGATGCAATCGTATCAATCATAATATGGCTAATAGTTTTAGCAATATCTTTTGTAGTTTCTGCATTACATCCAGACGACTGCACTCCGTTGGCTGGATTGTTACCTGCTCCATTTATTCCAGCAGGGTTGCCACCCATCCCGTTAACTGCCGCGTTATTTCCAGCATTGTTGGATGCTTCTAGTTGAGCTGGCGCGTCATTCTCTCCGTTCATTGGGATAGGTTCGTCCTCATTTTCCCATGTATAAAATGAAGAAGAGCACGTATTAGCCAAAGAAACTGGTGATGCCATAAAAAACTCCAATTAGGTTCAAGGTTAAGGAACGGCGGGTATTCTGATAAATTAAAGAATCAAAAAGCAATAAAAGAATTAATTTTGATTTGTTATATTAATTTTTTATATAAATATTGAAATTTATTATACTTATTGTCAAAACGCAATGCGGGTGTAAAAGAGTTAAGGTTAGGAGATAAAATGTGGTATCATTTCCTCTTCAAAATAGGGGGAAGAGATGAGTGCAGGATCAGTAGCTGTTGGTGGGGCGGGGCATGTGGCGGCGTTTCGGGAGGTGCTTGACGGGCGGGGAGCGTTTTACAATGCGCCTGATTATGAAGAGACGACGCGAAGAGATTTAGCGAGTGGAATGGCTTTGCCTGCCACGTATGTTTGGAATACCGAATACAAAATTATCAGGATCGTGAAGCAAATTCTCATGATCATCATTTTCCCCATTGCAATTTACCAGTTTTTACACGCCCTTGCTGCTAAAATTGCTTTATTACCAGCCTCATTTCCGCAGGGTTGCGGGCTTCGAGAAAATCATGCGAATGAAAGCCGCGCGCGTATTCTACTGAATGATGAATGGAAATATAAACGGATCACCATTGAAGTGGATGATTATAAGATCGATGCTGCCATTGTCGGCAAGGCGTCTACCTTAGCAAATGGAAGATGGGTGCTCGCTTCAAATGGAAATTGTCAATTCTACGAGGATCTATTATCTAGTCGTGACTTTAAGCAGATATTAAGTGAGGTCAGGGGGAATGCAATTGTATTCAACTATCCCGGCGTAGGAGCGAGCTCCGGATTGCCCAACAGAGGTGCAATGGCAAAGGCGTATAGGGCCCTCCTTGCGTTTTTGGAAGATCGGGAGCGCGGCATAGGTGCTAGGGAAATTATTGGATTCGGACATTCTATCGGCGGCGGTGTGCAAGGGGACGCGTTAAAGACCCATCTATTAATGCAAGATGTGAGGTACGTTTTTGTCAAAAATAGGACGTTTTCTAATTTAGCAACGACAGCATCTATGATTACTGGTAGGCCATCCTTGGAACGTCTGGTGAGAGTTTTAGGATGGAATATCGATTCGGTAGAATCTTCAAAAAGGCTTCAAGCGCCAGAAATTATCATGCAAACTGCATGCGTGAACCGTTATGTAGACTTAGTGCACAGCGCAGAAATTATCCACGACGGGGTCATACCTGAAGAAGCTTCGCTTGCTAGAGCTCTATTGGATGATAATGAGTGTCCTAAGGCGAACAAAACATTTATCGGGATGAGTGAGTATCACAATGACGGCTTAGTCAATCCTGCATATTTAGCAGGGAAAATAGAAGCGTATTTAGCTCCCTCTGCTCCTCCTGTTAGCTAGTCTTTTTTGTTTGTATGAATGTAAAGATTTTGTAAGGTGGACGTTGTCCAACTTTAAAGGAGGCGGATATGGCTATTCAAGCTGTTGGGAGTGGAGAGTTTAGTGGGCAGGCGTTCGTGAAGGGGATTGTGACGCTGGCTGCTGTTGCGCTGGTCATCTATGTGATCAAGAAGGCCGCGGAACGCAATCAGGTTGAAGAGGAGTGCCGGGATGGGATTTTGACGGGGAGATGCGCGCGTGCGGTGGCGCACACTGCGCAGGATGTTGCGGCTGACGTTGGCGCGGTGGCTGGCGCATGTTTTCCGGCTGCTGCTCCGATGACCTGTTTGGGTGTGGGCGCGGGCGTCCTTGCTAAGTACGTCTAGAGGTTAGTGCTTTGACCCAATGTGTCTCGGCAGCATTTGAAGCTTGCTTGGTTCCTGCTTTATGGGCTGTGGTGGGGGATTATGCGGGGGATAGGGATCGGGCGGATCTGCTGGATCGTGTTTTGTCCGAGAAGAGCAAAAGTGTAGCTTTTGTCCAGGCGGTTGCGCGCGAACGCTCGGAAGAATATGCGCGCAACCTTAGAATTTTTTGGGAATGTGTTCTACACTCTTCGCTCAAACCGCGGATTGCTATTCAAGAGAGGCAAACGCTCTGGTCTCTCTTGAAAGAGGAGCTGGAGTATCGTCCCTGGCCGATCAAATCTGACATGGAACCCGATGAATTTGCCTTCCTCAAGAGAAGCGTGGCGCAAAAACGGTGTCCCCAAGATGCCACGCGTGAGATCATCACGCGGGTACTTCATCATCGTTCGATTGCGTATCAGCTTGGGAGGGTAGAAAGTTTGAATTACGCTCCTTGCCCGCAGGAGGTCCAAAGTGAGTCGCAACAATTTTCTCTCGTCGTGCAAGAGCTAGGTGTGCTGAAGAATCTCAAACATCTTACCTTCGAAAAGGCTCGCAGGCTGTCGGGCCAGGTGGATCTTATAAAATTCAAAGCGCTCGAGTGCATTGATCTGCAGAAGAGCGGTCTCAAGCTTGCAGACCTCTACTTCACGAAGCGTCTTCGCGTCTGGTCAGATGAGTCTCCCGAAGGTCGCTGGTTTGAAAGTCGCGAGCCGACTTTTCTTGCGAGAGTGTTTTGCTGTATGGGGAAGGGTTAGCTCCTGCCTTAAAAATAGTGGATTCTCCGATGTTAACGAGAGATGAACCTGATTGTATTTCGTTTTATACAATCCCGATGAAGCATTTGTAGTTCTCAAAACTTCTGCAGATTTATCTACACTTTTAAAATACAATTTTGTAAATACAAATTTATACTTCAAACATAGGAGGGGGTATGCAAGGGAAAGATTACGAAAATATAAGAAAGAAAATCATTGTGCGCGCATGGAAAGATCCTAGCTTTAAGGAAAAGCTTTTGAAAAATCCCCGCGCAGCACTGAAAGAATTTGGTTTAGAGAATATTCCTGAAAATGTTCAGATAAAATGTGTACAGGACACATCACACAATGTCACTATTGTTTTACCAACTGCCCCTGTCGCCGTCAGTGAGCTAACAGAAAAGGAACTTGATAAGATTGCCGCAGGAGGAGTGGGTGGAGGGTATACATGTGGCGAAGGCTGTTCTGGTGGGACTTGCCGTTAGAGGTTAACAGATAAAATATACTTGTTCAGTGGTCTAACAGGACCACTGAACAAATACGAAAGAATATCGTTGAGACATTCCTGAAAGCATTTATATTCAAATAAAATGAAGCCTGTTGCGCGAAACATTTGCGGTTTTTTGGATCATGCTATTCCTTATCTTCAGAATAGCATCGTTGAAGAGAGAGAGCTTTTAAAGTTAGAGTTTTTCAAACAAGAGGCTTTTTCACGCTTTCATGTTCCAGGGCTTCTCTTCGAATGCCCTCTGCTTGGAGGGAGTGGGAGCAGGTGGGTTGATCTCGGCATTAAAATCGACCCCGCCTCTACGAATGTTGCACAGTCGATGTCCTATTTAGAGAAGGCCTTTTCTGAAATGGCCACAAAAGACATTTGGGCACGGTGCACGCGCTTCTTATCGAACGCTCAGCTGACAGATAAAGAAGGATATTTTGGCATCGAACTAGATATTGGTAGCGGAAGCTATCCTCCTGCGCCCAATCTGTTCATGTGTACAATGCAGTTTCAAGGAAAGGAATTTACCCGATTTGTAAAAGATCTGATCCACCAGCTTGATGGGAAAAGTCTTTCTTCCAAATGCGAAGAAAACCTCGATCATCATGTGGATATGTGCGCACCGCTACGCGAACCTATTATTGCCACGGGGATCATGCTTGCGAGACCTAGCAATGGGATACGGATACACTCTTACATGAACCTTGTTCGAGATCCCTATGCGCTTGAAGATCGCCTTAAAAAAATGAAATATCCTTATCCATGTAAAGAACTCATAGATTTTTTAGCAAAATTTCCTCAGCAAGCATTAAATAATATTGGTCTTGCGCTCGATATCGGAGAAGAAATCGGTCCAAAAGTGGGGATCGAAATATTTCCAGAAGAAGGCAAAAACACGAAAGAAATATGGGAGCCACTTCTTGCTCTTCTTGTTCGCGAAAAGCTTGCGTCAGCCCAAAAAGTAGAGGCTTGTTTAAAATGGCCTGGTGGTCTGCTGCAAAGGCAGGAACCAGAACTCGATATTCTTTGTACGCGAAAAATTAATCACATTAAACTGGTTTTTTTGCCTGGGAAAAAAATCCTAGCAAAAATCTATCTCGTTTTTCAGCAGAAAGAATTCGTGAACCTATCCAAGAATGTAGAGAAGTAAATGTTTTTCAGGGCGTGAGGCTGAATAAATCTTGTTGGATTTTTTCTTCTCTGCTAGAAGCTGCTTATCATGAGTGTGAAGTGGAATTGCGCGTATCTGTATTTGAAATAGAACAGGATGCAGCGGCCCACAGTGAATTTAGTAAGTTTGAATGATTCAGATTTTGAGACGCTTATTCAAGGATGTCTTGGGTGCTTGACATCACAAATGAATCGGCACTTCATCCTCTTGCAATATTTCTATAAGAGGAGCTATTGACTGCATTATGCTATTGCAACTTACAAGCAAGTTATCGCTACAGAGGAACATTTCGTCCTTCATCCAAGAAATTGAGAAGAGGTTATCCGTCGGAGAAACGGAAAACAATCTAGCAAATCATGCTCTTGCCGTGGGTGGGGAAAAGGGGCTTACCACATTTTATTTCTATCTACAAAAGCTACAAAACCGCGCGCTTATCTCTTTTACCGCGGGGACAGACACACCTTTGGCGACACTCATTCCTAATGCGCATGGTTTTTCATTAAAAGCAACTGATGATCTCGAGGGGAGAAATTACCAGCTGTCTCGATTTTGCCTTATTCGTAGAGAAGGCGAGAGGTGGATTTTAGAAACTCCACTTGCCAATGCTCGTTTGATTATCAAAAATAATGATGTATATCGTTTGCTAGATGAGTTGAAAACAGAGAAAACGTTTGCAGATATTTGCAACACATTCTCTCATCTGCGAGAAAGCGATATCAGAGATTGTTTGATTCTTTTACTCAATGTGCAAGCATTTGCGTTTTGTGATGACACGCAAGCGTTGAAACAATGGGAATTTCATGATCTGTTTTTCCATACACGCAGCCGTTTGGGCAGACTGTATGCTCCTTTTGGGGGTGTTTTTCCTTTCAAAGACACGACCTCATCTCCTCCGCTTCTTAAACCTTCAAGTGGAACAAATAAAATAGAACTCTTCCGTCCCGACTTAGAACAGCTAAAAAAAGAGGACCCCTCTTTTGCGGAGGTTATGGAGAAGAGGCGCTCGATACGGGACCCAGGTAAAACACCATTGAATGCCAAGCAATTGGGAGAGTTTCTTTTTCGAGCTGCACGGATCAAAAAGACTCTGCCAAATTCACTTATTGAATGTGCTTATAAGCCCTATCCTTCGGGGGGAGGGATACATGAACTGGAAATTTATCCGGTGATCCATCGATGCGAAGGTGTAGCGCCCGGCATTTATCATTATGATCCGTTAAACCATGCGCTTGCTCTCATAAGGGCAGAAGATGCTGAGACCGAGATTTTACTTAGAGATGCAATCGCTGCCACTATGAAAGAGACATATCCAGCTGTTCTTTTTGTTTTTTCTGCACGCTTTGAGAGAATTTCGTGGAAATATCGTTCGATTGCATACGCACTCATATTAAAACATGTGGGTGTGCTTACCCAAACCATGTATCTTGTGGCGACGGCAATGTCTCTTTCGCCCTGTGCTGTTGGGGCAGGTAATTCAGATCTCTTTGCAAATCTCCTTGATTCAGACTATTACAAGGAAACGAGTGTCGGTGAGTTCATACTGAGTTAGATTCAACCTCCACCCAATCTAGAATCATGATAGATAAAGGCATATTATCGCATTGTAGCTGCGCATATTTTTCGAGCTGATCTACCAGGTAAATTATCTCTCAAATTGCGCCTGCAAAAAATGATTTGCTTAACTGATTCACATTTGATATGCGTGGTCAGATGGAAGGATCGATTAGTTTTAAAGAATGTTACCATGTTGAGCTCGTTGAGCCGGACATGGTTTTTCTGCTGTCAGAGCGCTCGAAGCATATGCTGCGGGGCAAGGTCTATCATTCGCTAGCAACCCTGCTAAAAGATGGGGTGTATGGTGCTGACGAAATTGTCGATAGGCTAGACAAAACTCACTCGTCGAGTGAGGTTTATTACGCACTCGAGAGATTGAAGCAAAAAAGACATCTTGAAGGAGCTCATTCCTTGTCTAAAGAGCTTGCCGCGTTTTGTCAGTTTTTGGATCTCTCTCCACAGATAGCAGATGCAAGACTGCGAAAGACCAAAATATGGATCGATGCCACTGATGAAAAGGTCGGGTCCCTTCTGAAGGAGGGCATCAAAAAGCTCGGTGTGCAGCTCGCTGCCCAAAGTAGTGCTGGAGATCTTCATGTAGTGATTGTGGAAGATTACCTCGAGGAAAGACTGCGCAAGATTAACGCAGAAGCGACGAAGCCCTGGATGGTTGTGAAACCCTACGGAGTGGATGTATGGATAGGTCCTCTCTTCAAGCCCCACGCCTTCCCATGTTGGGCCTGCCTTGAAAAAAGGCTTGAAATTAATCGTGTGGAAGAAAGTTACATCAAAAGCATCGTCAATAAAACGGGGCATTTGCCTCTCTTTTCCATTGCCTCTCTAGAGACGAATGTCCAGACCGCGCTCAATTTAGCTGCGAATGAAATTTTCAAATGGATCGTACTGGAAGGAGAATCCCCCCTTACAACAAAAATCGTCAGTCTCGATTTTGGATCTTTAACAATGCAAGAACACTCCCTGAAGGGACTTGCGGCTTGTTCGCATTGCGACTCATCTGAACTTCCTCCTTTGGAGCCTCTGGTGCTCCAGGCACATCAAAAAGGAGAGAGTAGCGATGGCGGCAACCGAAATAAAACTCCAGAGGAAACGTGGGAGAAATACAAGCATCATGTCAGTAGACTTTGTGGGGCGGTGAATGTTTTAGAAAAGATTAGCCAAAATGAGGGTTCACCTATTCACGTTTATACTGCTGGACATAATTTTGCTTTGTCTAACGTGAAAAATGTAAAATTTTATCGCAAACACATGCGAGATCGAAGTGGAGGAAAGGGAAGAAGTGACATGCAGGCAAAGATCAGTGGACTTTGCGAAGCGCTTGAGCGATTTTCTGGGATCTGCCAAAAGCGAGAGAGAAAAATACATGCGACTTATGAAGAGATCAAAAGTCAAGCACTTGATCCACGAATGCTACTTCAGTTCAGCGATGAGCAATATAATCGCCGCGAAGAGCTCAACAGTAAATATTCACACACGAAAGATTTGCGCCATTGGATTCCTGAACCGATGCCAGAAAATTTGTCAATGAACTGGTCACCTGTCTGGTCACTTGGCGAGAGTGAATGGAGATATGCTCCAACACCCTTTTGTTATTATGGCTCTGATCACAAGTACATCGTTTCTGATTCTAATGGCAATGCTGCTGGGAACTGCCTAGAAGAGGCGATTCTTCAGGGCTTTTTCGAGCTGGTGGAGCGCGATTGTGTAGCAATTTGGTGGTATAATCGCATTCAGAGGCCATTGGTGGACCTTCAGAGTTTTCAAGATCCCTATTTTGAGCGGATGATTAAGGAGTACGAAAAACGCGGCCGCAACATCTGGGTACTCGATATTACAAATGATCTGAATATTCCAACGTTTTGTGCACTTTCTCGAAGAATGGGGCAGCAAGAGACAATATTCATTGGATTTGGTACCCATTTTGATCCTCAAATTGCTTTGTCGCGCGCTCTTTCGGAATTGAATCAATGGATATGGCGAGACGAATATCAAGAGGATGATCAGGGACATTCGGGTGATGAGGAGCGTTGGCTGAAAACTGCGACTTTGGGCAATCAACCTTATCTTCAACCATTATCTCAGGTCAAAACAGCATCTGATTATATTAATCAGGGCAAAGAGAATCTTCTTGCAGACATTGAACTCTGTCAAAAGATTTGTGCGCAAAAAGGGCTTAATGTTTTTGTGCTAGATCAAACGCGACCAGAAATCGGTCTCAATGTAGTCAAGGTGATCGTTCCCGGTTTGCGCCACTTCTGGTCTAGATTTGCACCGGGTCGTTTGTATGATGTACCTGTAGAATTGGGATGGTTACAAAAACCATTCCTTGAATCTGAACTCAATCCTATTTTCATGTTCTTATAAAGGAGGAATTTTATGAAAAAGAAAGAGAATGATACGCCAGAGATGCAAAAAAAATGGAGTAAAGTTTGTGCAAAAGCATGGGCAGACCCTCAGTTTAAGAAAAAATTAATGCGCAACCCCCGAGAAGTGTTAAAGGAGTTTGGAATAGAGCTTCCGCCAAATATTACCTACACCTTTCATGAAGATACATCTACATCACATCACATTGTCCTCCCTGAACCTCCACGTGAATTAGCGGAAGAAGATTTAGAAAAAGTTGCAGGAGCTGGATCTTGCTGTTGTCCTTTTTCTACAGGCGGGGTCAATTGCTGCAGCCCGTTTTGTTGTGCGGGATAGTTATCCATGTCCAATCTGTCTTAAATCAGATGGAAGATGTCCTTCATGACGGCGAGGACGACCTCGATGATGATGAGGCCGATGATGGCCATCTCGAGACGGGAGGAGTGCTGGTGGTTGAGTTCGCTGGTGAGAACTTCGAAGAGTTCGTGGACGACGTTGAGGCGTTTGTTGAGGAGTTCGACCCGTTTGGTGACATCGAGGTAGTGGGCGGAGCGGCGGTAGAAGGGTTCTAATTCGGGATGGTCCCAGAAGAATTCGGGAGTATCGAGAATCTCTGAGTGGAGGTTGATAAAGTTCCTTTCGATGAAGATCTCGCCCATTTTTTGGGAGATCTCTTTGCGGGTGAGGGCGATTTTGCCTTTGCGCGCGAGGGATGAGGGGAGGTGTTTGGTGTGATCGATTGTTTTTTGGATCATCTCCTCGAAGATGGTGAGCTTAACGGATTGTGCGATGCCGTAGGAGATGGAGAGCTTTGTGAGGGGGCTTTTGTTTTGTAGGACGATCTCATCCTCTTCGATCTTCATCGATTCACCGTAGACAAAGGTGAACTCATCGATCTCAGCTTTTGGGTGGTGCTCTTTTTCAAATTCTTTGAGAAATTTAAGAAATTCTAATTCATCATCGTGTGTGAAGCTCCAGAAGACAACGACGCCATAGGAGAAAAAGAAGATATCGCCCTTGATCCGCTTCTCTTCGCGGACTTGTGCGTGGACGACGTCACGCGTGAGCTGGCAAGGGCCACGTTTTTGTAGCTCTTGATAAAGTCGCGCAATTTCATAAGATGCGGCAGTACAGTAGCCGGTGCAGCGCATAAATTGATGTCTCTGATTAGTTTAGCTCTTTATATCCCAACCGCGATTAAAAGCCCAGGAAGTGCAGAAATTGCATGCCATAAGTACTTGGCTATCAACGAGTTATTATGGAAATGCGACGACTGGTTTATATTTTGAGCATAAAAAAGGAATTTTGGTTTATATTTTGAACATAAGTGTGAAATTCTGGTTTATATTTTGAGCATGAAAAGAATAGTCGATTGGCACTTAAAGGCTTGGAAAAGAGAAGCCAAACGGAAGCCACTGCTTCTTAAAGGAGCGCGGCAGATAGGCAAGACCTATGCTATTAGAAAACTTGCCCGGGAGTTTGAATCTTTTGTCGAGATCAATTTCGAGCTTGTAGCAGAGGCAAAATCAATTTTTAACAAGGATCTTTATCCGGATAGGATCATTTGGGAGTTGGGCCTTCTTGCGCAAACTCCCATTATTCCGGGAAAAACACTTCTCTTTTTCGATGAAATTCAAGCGGCCCCTCAAGCGATTTTGGCGCTTCGCTATTTTTACGAAAAGATGCCTGATCTCCATGTAATTGCGGCGGGCTCCCTTTTGGATTTTGCACTCGAAAAGGTGGGCATGCCTGTGGGTCGAGTGAGCATGCTTTATGTCTATCCGCTTTCATTTTTAGAGTTTCTTGCTGCAACGGGAAACCCTCTTTTTATCGATGCGATTTTACAAAGGGCATCTCTTTCAGAACTTCTTCATGAAAAATTGTTAGATCTTCTTGGTTGCTATTTGGCAATTGGAGGCATGCCTGAAGCGGTGAGCGCTTGGGTTGAGACGAAAGACCCGAGAGCAAGCTACGAGGCACAAAAGGGGCTCATTGAAACCTATGCTCAAGATTTTCCAAAATATGCAAAAAAACATCAGCTGCAATATCTTGAAACGCTCTTTCATCAGATTCCTCATTTCATAGGTAAACAGTTTAAATATTCGGCAATTCATGGGGAGTATAAAAAAAGAGAACTAGCTCCTTGTCTTGATCTTTTGCGTCATGCGAATGTGCTCCATCAGATCACGCATGCGGCGGGAAATGGGACTCCTTTGGGCGCGGAAGTAAGCCTCAAACGGTTTAAGACGATTCTCCTCGATGTGGGAATTTCTCAAGCTCTTTTAGGGCTGGATCTTCCTGCCTGGTTTTTGAATCCTGACAAAGATCTTGTAAATCGTGGTACGATAGCGGAGGCGTTTGTCGGCCAGGAGCTTCTTGTCTACTCCTCGCCGAAGTGGAAGACAGATCTCTATTTTTGGCGGAGAGAATCGCTCGGAGCGCTTTCTGAGGTAGATTATTTATGGGACGTCCGGGGGGTAGTGATTCCCATCGAGGTAAAGAGTGGCCATGGTTCGACATTGAGAAGCATGCATCAGTTTCTCTCAGACCATCCAAAATCAAAGTATGGGGTCCGTTTCTGGTCCGAAAGGGATTTAATATCGGAAAAGATCGACTCGCGGCCACTTTATGCTGTAGCGACTCTGGCACATTCAGATCAGCAAGAAGCGCTTCGAAGTCTTGTTTCTTGAAAGATATTTTCTGATTGGTATAATCGCTTGCCTCATCCTTGTGCGAGAGTGGCGGAATTGGCAGACGCGCTACTTTGAGGTGGTAGTGGGAGCAATCCCTTGGGGGTTCGAGTCCCCCCTTTCGCATTCTTTTAACCGTTCAAACCATTTTTTTTGTCAGAACCGGGCACGTTTACGTGCGTTTGCCCTGTTCAGACCACTATGCGGTCACTGTTTCATTTTTTAATGTTCCATGCACCGCGTGAAATGGTCGTAGACCTTTTGTGCGAAGCTGGGGGTGACTGGCTGCTGGCCGACTTTTGTGAAACTACGGCTTTCTACGAGAGTAGTGAGGAGATCCTGTTCGGAGGATGTGAAGTGAGGGAGAGGGCGTTCAAGAGAGAGGAGTCCTTCCAGATGGAGCATTTTTAGGAGGAAGCTGGAGGTGAGCGGTAGCGGGTTGGGGAATCCGGGAAGCTGCTTTAGATAGCGTTCGAAGAGTGCGTAGAGGAGGGGTGTGGGCTTACAGGGGAGTTGAAACTTCAAAATCGCCTGAGCCATCACACCTGCGGCTTGGAGGTGCGAGAGCTGGTTGCGCAGGGGAAGATGGTCGCAGACGACGGCACATTCTGAGAGGCGAAACAGGTCTGATTTGCCGCGCGTGAAATGAAATTCTGCTTGGCAGAGGGGGGTGGTGATGGCAAGTTTTTGTAGGCTCGATCGGCTGACGCCCTTGACGATGAGGCTAATGACGCCAAAATCTTTTGAAAAGACGGTGATGATCCGCTGGTTTTCTTTATAGTCTAGGCTTTTGAGGACGATGCCTTCTGTTGCTTCCACTTTCTAAAAACACCACGTTTTGTTAAGTTGATCGGTCTGCACCGATAGCTCAATTGGATAGAGTACCCGGCTTCGAACCGGGTGGTTACAGGTTCGAGTCCTGTTCGGTGCAATTTCTATGGTTTCGAAACTTCCGATTTTTTGCCATACACAAAGAAGTTTTGCTGAAGCGATGTTAAAAGCTCTCGGTAAAGGGGAGCGCCATGCAGAAAAACTTTATGCTGACTGGTTTCGCAAGGGGAAGGTCTCTTGCGAGGCGGAGTGGGTGGAGCCGCAGGCGCGCGCTCTGGTGCAAACGATGATCGAGCTGACCGACTTTACGCTTCCCTCTCTCTCACGCGAGCTTACAGAGGGAGATGCGAAAAAATTTTTACTAAAATTTGTAGATGGAAGAGAAAGTGAGACGGTTCTCATTCCGATGCGCGCTGGGATCACGCTCTGCGTCTCGTCGCAAGTGGGATGCAAGATGGGGTGCGCTTTTTGCGAGACGGCGAAGATGGGTCTTGTGCGTTCCTTAAATTCCGGAGAGATTGTATCCCAGATTTTTTATGCGATGCATGTGATGAAAAAACCGGTGCGGAATCTGGTCTTCATGGGAATGGGGGAGCCATTTGATAATTTTGATGGGGTGAAAGAGGCTATCTGCGTGCTCACGGATCCTGCAGGACTTGGATTTGGTCCTTCGCGTATTACAGTTTCAACAAGTGGCCATGTGGAAGGGATTCAACGTTTCACCCAAGAGATGGATCCGGCTATTAATCTAGCGGTTTCAGTGAATGCTCCCAATGATCTTATCCGTAGAAGGCTTATGCCTGTCAATCGGCGCTGGGATATGCGCGCTTTGAAGGAGGCTCTTCTATCCTATTCGGCGCACCCGCGGCGAGAGGTCTTTGCAGAATATGTTCTAATAAAAGGGATCAACGATTCACTTGAAGCGGCAGATGAGCTGGCGAGTTACCTCGAAGGAGTGCGCGCGCGGGTTAATCTCATTCCCTACAATCCGCAGAGTAGGGGAGTGTTTTTGCCGCCAGAAGAGGGGGTGATCACCTGCTTTGCGCAAAAACTGCGCTCGCGCGGCTACAAGACCTACCTACGTACGACTAAAGGCCAACAGATCATGGCCGCCTGCGGGCAGCTCGGGACGAAATCCAGGTTACAAGTTGTTTCTTAAAATTGAAAAAAACAACCACCGAGTACACCGAGAGCTCCGAGATGAAGAAACAAATCATAGGATGAAAATGATATAACGAAATAATGATAAGAAGAACCTTGCGGCGTTGCCGCAGCGGCGCCATGCGCCGAAAATTTTTTATCGTTCTATCATTCTATCGTTTTTATCATTACTCCCGTAGGGGCCTTTCGCAAGCAAGATGTGGATCATAGGAAGTGTATGAGAAACATGATTTTTTTCTACGCAGCACAACTCAAGGTTTTTTCTGATAAATGGTATTAAAATGAATTTGTGCAAACAACGGCATTGCAAAAGTTTTATGTTAAGCGCTAATCTGCAAACTTAGCCAAAAGAGGAAAGGGTATGGTTGACAAGAGCAAATTTGCGACGGAAGACGAAGGGTATCGCCTGATGGTGTATGCCAAGGGTTTGCAGATCACTGATGCGATACAAAACTACGTGCGAGAAAAAATGTCCAAGGTCGAGCGTCTCCACGGTCATATCATGGATATTAACGTCCATCTGGACATTCAGCGGCTTGAACATGTCGCAGCGATTGTGGTGAAATTTGAACACTTTGTGGTGAAGGTTTCGGCAAGCTCTACCGACATGTACGCTTCGATCGACCAGGCGATAGACCGTTTGCATGAGAAGTTGCGCAGATGGAAAGAACGGATTCAGAACCACCATGTGAAAAAACGCACAGCGATCGACATGACAGTCAACGTACTTCGTCGGCCTTACAGCGAACTGGATGAGATCAATGCAGAAATAGAGATCGAAAACCGGAAGAAGGAAGCAGCGAAATACCAGATTCCCAAGGTCATTGGGCAGGAGAAAATGCCGCTCAAGACGCTGACCACAGAAGAGGCGGTCATGAAGATGGATCTTTCGGATGCAGATTTTCTGCTTTTCCGTGGAGAAGAAGATAGAAAGCTCAAGGTGATCTACCGCCGCGATGATGGCAACTATGGACTCATGCTCCCAGAGTAGTCAAAAAGTTTACGATCCGATCCGCAAAATCTGGGTTTCTGCCACACCGGAAGAGCTTGTGAGGCAGCAGCTTCTATTGAGAATGACAGAAGATCTCGGCTATCCAAAAGAGCTGCTCGCAATCGAAAAAGAATTGTCGGAATTTCCCCACCTAAAACAACAAGCAGTTCCGCAAAGGCGCATCGATATTCTCTGTTTCGGGAGAGGAAATCCGCCAAGTGACGCCCTCTATCCGCTTCTTCTGATCGAGTGTAAAAAAGAGAAGTTAACGAGAGGGGCAAAAGAACAGCTTTTGGGATACAACAGTTATGTAGGGGCCTCCTTTGTGGCTGCATGCGCAAAAGATGAGGTTCTATTCGGCTATAGAAGAGGTGCGGAGTGGGAATTTCTCACTTTTCTTCCTCCCTACGTTCAGCTTCTTGCAAGTTTGGAAAGTGGGCGTCATGGGTGAGGTTTTGTGCATTTACTGTGAAGATCCGCATGCGAGCTGGGAGAGGCACGCTACATGGTTAAAAGAGGAAGAAGACCGTCATCTTCTCTTTTTACACGATGAAGATGCATTTCCCTCTCTTTCTCTTCTGACAGATCCTCAGCTACATTTCCTCTCACTTAGGGCAGATGATGAACTGATAAAGGGAAAACTTTGGGAGCTTCTTTTTTTATCCATCACATACCATGCGGATGAATGCAAGCGTGACAAGGCAGAAGAAATGTTTGCGCGCATTGAAAATCTGCGTGCAGGGATTCATCTGGTTGCCTCCGATTATCGCGATATGGGCCAAGGGGTGCTTGCAAATCTTTTGCGCAACTTTCTACTTCTTTCGCATGCGAAAGAGGGAAGTAAACTTTTTGAAGAGTTCCGCGGAGTTCCTGCACTGATCTGTGGTGCGGGGCCATCACTTGAAAAATCACTGGACGAGATCCGCGCTTGGGAAAATCGGGCGCTTCTATTTGCTGGAGGCGCTGCACTGAATACCCTCTCCAGGTTTTCGATCGTGCCTGACTTTACTGCTGCGCTCGATCCACACCCTCTCCCAGAGCGGTTTTCAGAAATCGGCTGTTTTGCGGCGCCTCTTTTTTTTCAAAGTCGCGTGGCAACTGGACGTTTTTCGCATGTGCAGGGGGATTCCCTGTGGATTGCGGGAAACGGAGGACATCCTCTGGAAAGCTGGATGGCAACAGAAGTTGGCCTGACTAGTGATGTGTTTGATGCAGGATGGAACGTCGCTACATTTTGTGCTGCGCTGGCGCGTGCCATGGGATGCAATCCGATTATTTTTGTGGGGCTTGAACTCTCGACGCAAACAGAAAAAGTTTATGCTCCGGGTCTCGATGAGACGATAGGAAAAGAGTTTGCTCCTACACTGGATGTTGCGGGCAAGAAAGTCTACACGAAACCCGATTGGCAGATGGCAGAGAAGTGGCTGAATCAATTTGTGCAAGACAATGTGGACCATCTCTTTCTCAATGCAACGGAAGGAGGAGTTGCTCTCTCTTCGATCCCGCGTCTTTCTCTTGCAGAAGCAAGAGAAAGGTATGGTAGGAAGATGCGTGATCTGAAAGGTCAAGTACATAGCAAGGTGGCTACGCTGCAGCATGCGGCATCATCCGCGCGTCTACTTGAGGTGAAAGAAAATGTGCAAAAAAGTTTCAAAAGGTGTGAAGAACTGTGTATTAGACTTTTCACGCTTTTCGAAAAGAGCTATGCTGGTCTTCCTGGCATGATGGGCGAGAGGGCGCTATGCGAGGTAGAGTTAGAAGGGGAGATCGCCTACACGACATTTTTAGCGCCCCTCTGGGAGATCTGGAGACCGCTTTTTTTACGACAAGCCTCTATGGATCGCGATCTCCATCGCCTTCTGTTTTTTAAAAGGGTTTTTGATGAACAACGATGTGTATGAAATTAAAGACGGACGCTACCTCCTCCTTGACGAAGAGCTAGGCCTGCATTTTCATGGCCCTTTTGAAGGAAGAGCTGTGATCGAGCAGTATCCAAG
>JBIOJU010000006.1:0-16062 GCA_044451165.1 Chlamydiales bacterium
CCAAAAAGAGAGGGTGCCCAAACAACAAACCCAGACCTGAAGCCTGGGTCGTTGTTTCGCGAGTGTTAGATTACAGATGCCGAGTTCTTACGACGAGGCGGCAGCAGGTTCGGCAGTTTTAGACGTGTTCGCAGCGTCTTCATTATAGGAAACAGTAGGCTCTTCTTCTGACACGAGGTCTAATGTGTAATCTTTCGCGGTCACCCATGTATCAAAAAATTCATCGTGCTTTTCATTTTTGAGGAACGCGATGAACTCTTCAACGGAAGAACAGTCGTGGTGCTCATGCTTGGCTTGTCCGGGATTTCTTGGATTGTAGGTATAGATCTGGAAATTGGCATGAAGCTGCGAGCTCACTTCACGAATTGTAATAAATGCCATTTTAAATGTGATGAGGCGGGAAATCTGTAGTGCGGAAGGCTTGCGTTGCTCGAGGCTTTCTTGATATACGCACGACTCCTCGTCGTTAATCCGCTCTTCATACCCAAACGAGATATTTTTTCCGCCTGTTGTTCCCATGAATAATGCGATTTTTTTGTAGGGATATTCTAAGTCTTTTAGCGTTTTGAGCTCAGTGTCAAAGGCATGGCGAATCTGTGCTGTCATCTCCTGCACAATTTCTGGTCTTGCTTGATTTACACTGTCAACGCGTGCGTGAGCGCTGGCCGTTTCTAGACCCATTGGCCGGAGCTCTACTCCACGTGCGGAATTTGAAGATTCGGAGCTTCCAGAAGTTGGTGGATTTGGGGCGCGGCTACGAGAGAAGCAGCGACAGAGAAGCAGGTCGAGGAGCCAGGAGAAAAAGTTCCCAACAAAAGCAGGTATCCAGCGACGAGAAGAAGGTGCTGGGGGGCGGGGATTAACCGCTGAAGATGCTGCGTTTGGTTCTACAGGTGCTGTAAGAACTACTGCTGGAGCGGCAGATCCGCCTGTGCCAGCGACGCTCGCTGCGGCGGCGGCAACGTGTGTTGCGGCGGCAACGGCGCGTCGCGCGATCTCTTCCGTAGATGCTGGGGCAACGGGGGAAGAAGAGCCATCTCCATTCTCAACGCTAGGGACAGGAATGGGGAGTGCAGGATTGAGCTTTGGAGATTTTCTTCCTGCTGGAGATTCTGTTTGCATAGGCTGTGCATATGTGGGTACAGCGTGAACTAACTCGGGGAAGTCTTCTGGCGTCACGAGATGTCCACCTGGTGTTTTCACATCCAGACTGAATGGTACACCACCAGCATTTGCCGCTACGTGTACATTGGCAGACTCGATCGAAGATTCATCGTGAAAATTAACCGAATGCGTTGCTCCCGCCTCGTCTAAATTTGTCTGGATGTTTGGTGGTGTTTCTGGAGAAGTTGAAGAGATTAAAGCTGATATCGACATAGACACGCTCCTTTGTAAAAATTTTGCAAGAGGATTGTAGAGAAAATATAATTTTACGCAAGAGAAAAGAACTGCAGAGTGCGTTTACAGAGTGAGGTCTTTGATGGTGACTTCTGTTGCGCTGTTTTCTTTAAAGATAGGGAAACGATTGAGGATGTTGTCTGGCATGCTTGCCTCATCCTTTGAGGTGTATGTGTTGAAATGTTCAACAAGCTGGGCATAGACTGCATTAAAAGAAGAGGAGGCGACATTCGTATCTATCAATTTAGGCTTTACAGTCCAACTCATCAGCGATTTAGGCTTTACAGTCCGACTCACCAGTACAAAAACTGCTTCATATCCCGCTGCTTCTTTTCCAAAGCGCGCAACATTCTCTTGGAAAAACTTAGTCATCTCATTGGGAAAAGATGCGTACGTTTGTGTGCTGTATTTATGAACAAATTTATAGTAACGGGGAGTTTCGTTTTGAAAAAGCAGTTTACAGAAAAACATCGACTGGCAACCGCCAAAAGATTTCTTTTGAATTAACTCTAAGTTGGTAGATGTCTCCCATGCCTGCTTTATCTGATCGATCCAGCTTGCTAAATGAATAATCGGAGTTTCTGTTTTTGCGTGAAGAGAAATTTCCTGGACCTGCGTGGGCTCTGGCAGCTCTACACCTCTTGTTACCACAGAAGCTGTCTCTTGAGGTCTTGCGTCACTGCTTTGCGAACGCCTACAGCAAAAGAGCCAGGCAAGAAAGTTATAGATACATCTTGGGAGGATGCATCGCAAACACTCTAAATAACGAGGAATCGGCCGTGTTGTCTGGGGCGTAGGAGATGTTGATGAGGGTGTTGGAGAGTCGCGATTGACCCCTAAATCACTAGCGGAGCCACGTTTTAAAATCGAACGGATTGGGCCGGATCCAGTTCTGGGTAGAGGGGCCGGAGACGGGGAGGCAGAGCCGAGAGAATCTTTTTCCGGTGAGATGGTTTTCTCAAACTTTTCTGCGGGGTTGGGTGTATTGCTCGCTATGCCTGGTTTGAACCCTCCTTGGAAGCTCACTCTACTTCCGCTCCTTCTTTGGGGAGGAGGGGTCGAAAAAGGATCAGGATTCGAAGAAGGTCTAATTGAAGGAGTTGTCATAAAAAGGTAACTATTTTATGAAAATCGCACAAATAGATAAAGGGTAAAAAATCTATAAATTTTAATTTTATACTTACAAGGGCTTTGTTGCATAAATCCATTCTTAAACACCGAGCACACCGAGAGCGCCGAGCAGAAGAAGGGAAATTGCAGGATGACAGAATGATCACGCTGGTCATCCTATTATTTGCTCTTCATCTCGGTGTTCTCGGTGCGCTCGGTGTTTATTTTTTCCGATTTATGTAACAACGCTACTTACAAGAAATTCGTGTAAGAAACGCCTGCGAAGCAGATTTATGCAACAGCGCGATACTGATAGAGGACCGATCTGCCGAAGCGCCTAGAGTTCTTGAGCGCGAAATGCTCTAGTGGGATCTTCTCTTTTTCCCAGGGGGATGGAATCCCCTCTTCGACAAAAATGGTGGCGCCTCTTGCTAGATCCATATGGTCGAGCAGGGCGAGAATTTCTGGATGGAAATGTTTTTCGTAGTAGGGGGGGTCGATGTAGATGAGGTCATATTTTTTTTGACGCTCTTCAAGCCTTTTTAAGAGTTCTAGAGCATCGCCTCGTAAAATAGTGGCCCTTTCTTCGAGCTTAAGACGTTTCAAATTTTCACGGATGCAGAGGAGGGCTTCTTTGTCTTGGTCGACAAAAGTGGCATGGGCTGCTCCGCGGCTGAGCGCTTCGATTCCCATGGCTCCTGTTCCTGCAAATAGATCTAAAAACTGGGCGTCTACAATCTGCTCTTTGCAAATATCGAAGACAGATTTTCGCAAAATTCCTGTTGTGGGGCGTATCAGCGCGCTTCGGGGAGATTTGAGAGGGCGGCCGCGCATTTCGCCGCCAATGATTCGTAAGCTCATTCTAGTGCGATCTCATGACCGGAAGACTTGAGAATCTCTTTTGCTTTGAGAAGATGGGCAACCTTTCCTTCTTTGAGAAAGTTGTCATATTGAGATTGTGCTCTCACAGCGGCCCATTTTTTTTCTAGTAAACGTGTTCCCTTTGTCCCCCGCTTTAAGGAGACCTCTTTAGTAATCGTCACCCACTGATCTTTATATTTTCCCTGAATTTGCAGAGTAAAATCGGAGAGGTTAAGGGCGCTTCCTATAATTTCATATGGTCTTTTTGCAAATAGGGTGGGGTGCGCGGATGAGGCGGGATATAACTGCACAGAGGAGCTGCCATCTTTTGCTTCCGCAGTGACAAGAAGCTCTTTCACGAGAGGTCCGCGTAGGTCGAGAAGCAGTTTACCAAGCTTTCTGGGAAAAGCTGCATAGGTGTCAGAGTAGATAAGCTCGCCGCCACTTGCGGAACTTAAAAGATCCAACATGATTAGATTGTTCTCTTTGCCAACAGCAGCTGCATAGAGCGCCACCTTTCCTGCATTTTTCGAGAGCCACTGTGAGATCTGCTTTTGCTGTTTTGCAGGAGGTTGTGTGGAATCTCCATCGGTGATGAGAATGGCAGTGTGAGCTTCCGCTTCAGAGACATTAGCCGGGATGATCTTGTCGAGGACAGAGTAGAGGTCTGCTGCAGCGAACATGCCGCCAAACTCTTCTTGTTCCAAAAACTGCTCAGCACGTTCGCGGCTTGCCTTAGAAAAGGGAATGGTACGCTCGCTAAGACGTTTTACTTTCTTGTCGAATAGGAGGATGTTGAACTTATCGCCATCGCGCAAACATGCGAGCGCTTTTACAACGGCCCTCTTGTAAGAAGCAAAACGGTGGCGCTGCACCGAGCTGGAGCGGTCGATGAGAAAATAGAAGTTGTGGGGCATGGTCTCCCCCACGACCCCTTCGACGGGTGTGAGATTTATGCTAAAGATCACTCCGGTGTCATTGGGATTTGCCAAGAGTTCGACTTTCACATCAAATGCCTGATCCCATGGTGCGGCGTTTGCCACTTCTGGCAGCAAGTAGTTGTCTGTGCCTGGAAGGGAGGAGGGTTTTTGAAATGTAAATGGTTTTTGCATCTCAGATTGAAGGGCGGGAGGGTTCAATAGGAGCGGATCGGATGCGTGGGTGTCATTGACTTGTAGCTTTTTTGGCTCGGAAGGGACCGGTTCAGAAAAAAGCTTGGTAGATGCAACCGCTTTTTGCGTAAAACTTTCGAGTGCAGAAAGCGCTGGAAGTTTGGATTCGATCGAGGCGGAAACCGCAAGCGAATCCATCCCAAGATCATCGACTGTTTCCACAGGATCGAGCGCAAGAGATGCGGTGAGAGCCTTTTTGTGATCTGTGCTTGGCTGCTTATCAAATGCGATCTGGGATAAAAAGTCTTGGCTGCTCACTTCAACCTGTTCGAGGACGACTGAACGATCGAGCTGTGTGGCAAGAGAGGGGGGAGTGATAAGAGCAGAATGCGCGCCCTGGTCTTGCAGAGCGCTCGCCTGCGCAATATGAGTAAGGGGTTGGACTGCTTCTTGCGCGGGAGACTTTGTCTCGCCTGCTGGCTTGTGATAGAAATCGAAAGGCGTTGGAGCCTGGGCAACAAATGTGTCAAACACCTCTTCTAACTCAGCCTGACGGAGGAGCTCATCCTCTTCGGCTTTCATCAGTTCGAGCGGAGGCTGCCCCTTACGAAATAGCGAGGCAAATCGATTTTGTAGGAGCAGGGGGTTTCTCGCCAAAAAGAAGAGAAAAAACAGGTGTAGGCTCAAAGAAATGAGGAGAGATGTCGCAACTAGAGGTCTTTTCTTCATGGACTATCCGCTAAATGTGTTTGTTCGCCTCTAATTTCTCGCGAAGGTATGGAGTCAGTGTTGGGGAAGACTCCTTTAGCTCGTCGAGAAGAGCCATTGCTTTCAATTGCATTTCGCACGCCTCATCCACATTTTCACAGAGCCTTGCCCGTGCTTCTAACAAAAGAGCATCGACGAATTTCATATAAGTTTGAAAGAGGTAATCTTTTTCTGAAAGGCGTAGTCGGCAGGCTTGATACTCTTGCGCTTGAGGGTCTTCTTCACTTAAAAACTCTTCTTTCAAACTTGTTAAAAGGGCAAGGATCCTCTCGGCCTTTTTCTCGTCTGGGGCGAGGTCGGTTTTAATCTGAGCATACTCCAGTGCGGCTTCAAGATGGATCGGCTCACTGGTTAATTTTTTCTTGATCTGCAGGTCTTTGAGAGCTGCTAAGATCGAGGTGAGACGCGGGCTTCCATCATTTTTTTCTTCGGTTTTCAAAAGTCCATATTCTAAGCGAGCTCTCTCCAAAAGAGCTGCATCTGCAGCGATAGAGGCTGCATGGGATGCAGAGGAGATGAGATGGTCATAGGCTAAAATGGCCTGTTCATGATCACCGACGCGCGTGTATGCACGACCGAGTTCTAGCATCGCCCTTCGGAGGAACTTCCATGGAAGATCGCTCTTCTCGTCATACACCAGTCGTAGTTCCTGGAGAAGCGCAAGCGACTCGCCATGTTTGCCAAGAAGTGTCAGAAGATCGGCATATTTCAATACCTCAGCCTCAAGGTCCAAAGTATCGCAAGTAATGGCCTTTAGATTTTTAACGATCTGTTCAAAAATGTCTGCAGCGCGTGTTGCAAAGCGAGTGCCGTTTTCTTCTTTTGCGCGTGTGTAGTAGTAGTTAGCAAGCCAGAGGAGATTATCGCGTTTAATTTCCACTTTCCCGTGGACGACGCATTCGTAAAGATGGTCAGCTGCTTTTTCGAGTAGCCACTTTTCGCCAGGCTTTTGTCCAGAGGCTTTTAGGTAGCCGTTGTAGAGCATGAGATGGAGTTGTCCTCGGCTCTCTATTTGAGGATTGAATGATAGTGCCTTTTCTACCTGATCTAAAAAGCTTTCGCCTTCATTTCCTAAGTGGTGTAGCGAGAGAGCGAGCATCAGCTGCGCTTCGGGGATAGAAGATGAATGGGAGAAGGTATGCACAAACGAGTTAAGAGACTCTGCACTCTCGTTCCACCTTTCTGCGGTATAGAGTGTTTTGCAAAGAAGAAGGGTGTAGTTCTCTTTTTCTTGCTCTTGCCAGACCTCTTTTTGCCCTAAAGCATCGCGTAGCAGCGAGATGACCATCTCATTTTTGCTTGCGATATCACTTCCAGTTGCCCCTTCTTTTTCCATGAGAGCGGCGTGGATGAGTTCGTGCCAGGCTGCTGAAAGGTGGGTGCTATTCGGAAACTCATGCAAAAATGCTCCGAAAGCAGCTCTACTTTCCTGCCATTTTTTTGCTTTGTAAAGAAGGCGCGCCCTCTCATAAATGAGAGTCTCTTTTTCATGATATTCCGGAAAAGCTTTCACAGCTTTAGAGAGATGAGCTTCTGCCAGTGCAAGGTCTCCCGACTCTTCGCATGCATGGGCGAGCAGCGCTAGCGCTTTTGCATAATCTAGATCTTGTGGAAAACTCACTTCCAGAGAGTGAACAGACTCGGTCATCAGGGGAAGATTTTTCATCTCTTTGGCACAGTTGATGAGAGCCAGAAGAGCGTTTTTCAGTTCAGGCGATTGTTCACGCTGTTTTTCTTTGACATAAGCCTGGAGTGGTCCGATGGCTTTTGTATACTCTTTCAACGTATAGCAGCTTTTTCCGAGATAGAGGTTTATCAGAGGAAGCTGATCGGAGGCGATGTGCTTTCTCGCTTCGCGTTCTGCTGTGATAAATTCGCTGTATTTGCCCGCTTGGAAAAGAAGAGCTAGATGGTTAAAGGCTGCAGCCGGTGCTCTTTTGCCATTTAAGGGGTAGATAGATGCGAATACTTTACACGCCTCTTCTTTATCATCATGGGCCTTGAGGCTTGCCACTTGAAAAAGCAGTTCTTCTTTTTTGTCGGGATGTTTTTCGATGAGGAGTGCAAAAAGTGATGCTGCCTCAGCATATTCTTTAAGATCGCGGCAGACGGAAGCAAGAGGAAAAAGCGTGGCGTCGCGGAATTTGGTTTTGAGAAGAGGCTGGTACTCCTGCTTTGCTTGCTGAAAATAGGAGAGCTTTTTTTCAGCATCTTTTGTCTGCAGTCCCTCTCTCCAAAGAGACTCCGCGAGGAGGTAGTGCACGTCTAAAATTTCGTCGCTTTCCTCCAAGCGCGTCTTGGCCATTTCGATCAGATCTGAAAAGCGATTTGTTGCAAAGAGTGCGCGCAGAGCATTAAGACTTGTTTTCTGTTTGAGCTCTTTATCTTGAATTCGAGTATAGGCTTCGATCGCATCCTTGTAAGAACTTTCAAAAAAATAGAGGTCGCCGAGCATGGCGTAGAGCTGCTCCTTTGCGCTGCTATCAGGGTAGCGTTTGAGAAGCTCGAGAATTTGATTTTTTGCAGCTGAATAATCCCCTTCTTTCCAATATTCGGCGATCCGTCTTAGCTGCATCGCTTCATGAGGTGAAGAGGTTTTAACCGGCTGTAATGAACAGATGAAAGGAAGAGAGAGTGCCGTAAGCCCGATCAACAGATGTTCTCTGGACATGCCTCACCTATGCTTAAAATGATTTTGGCCGATTATAGCCACAACATATTATTTTACAAACATATGCAGAAGAAAAGAGCGCGCACAAGAAAGAGAGCCGCCGAAGAAAAATGGACGAAGGGACTGGGATTGGTATTAAATTGCGTTGTTGCATAAATCTGAAAAAATCACCACCGAGCACACCGAGAGCACCGAGATGAAGAACAAGTAGCAGGGATGATCAGGATGAACACGATCGGAAAGAGAAAAAATTGGCATTTACCCTGGTTATCCTGCAATTTTTCTCCTCTTCTGCTCGGTGCTCTCGGTGTGCTCGGTGGTTTAAGAATGGATTTGTGCAACCACACCATTTAAGTCCACTACGCTCTTTTATGCCCGATTTTTTTCATTTCTTCCAGAAGCTGGGCACTAGGAAGACGAGCAGGATGAACAGCTCCAGGCGTCCCATTGCCATCCAGATAATTGAAACGAGCTTGGATAGCGGCGGTAGGAAGGCGTAAGAGGAGTCGCCTGCTGGGGTTACAAAGATGAGGCCTCCGTTATTGATCGTGCTTGCGATCACTGAAAAGGCTGTCATGCCATCTAATCCATCCAGGATCAGCAAAAAGCTGCCCAAAATAGTGAGCAGGATGATTAGACAAAAAAAGATCAGAACTGTGAGGGCTGTTTTATCGGTAATTTCTTTCATGCCGATTTTTAAGCAGCGCACGGTAGAAGGTCGGAAAATTGTCTCAATTTTATTGGCGATGACATGAAAAAAAATATAGAACCGGGCAATTTTAATTCCACCAGCCGTTGAGCCAGACATGCCTCCAATAAAGGTAAGTAGCAAGAGAAGAAATTGCGTTGCAAATGGGAAACGACTCCCATCCATCATCGAAAATCCCGTTGAAGTCTGCGTAGAGATCGCTTGAAAAAAACCTGTTTTTATCGCACTTGAAAGCGGGAGCGCTTTTAAAAGTGACACAGAAATAGCAACTCCTCCGATGACAAGTGAGAGCAGGAATGCAAAAAATTCTGGTTCGTATGTGCGATAAATTTTGCCCTTAATACAGTGAAAATAGAGGGTGAAGTTGATGCTGCCTAAAATCATAAAGAGAAGAGTAACCCATTCTGTTGCGGCGCTATGATAAGCTATAATCCCCTCGTTTTTGATACAAAATCCGCCCGTCGAGATTGTTGAAAGGGAGAGAGTGAGGGCATCAAAAAATGGGAGTAGCGGATTTGTGACAAGGAGAAGAATAAGCTGAAAAATGGTAAGCGCAAGGTAGATTTTCCAGAGGAGGCCCGCGGTTTCTTGAATCCTTGGTTTGAGAGATTCTTTATTTGGACCGGTGACTTCTGCTTCAAACAGCAGTCTTCCACCCATCGAAAGAGCGGGAAGAATCGCGATGAATAGGAGCACAATGCCCATTCCCCCCAGCCACTGAAGAAAGCTTCTCCAAAACAGGATTGGTTTGGAAGCCGCTTCAATGCCCGACACCACAACTTCTCCAGATGAGTGATCAATGAGTGGTGCAATGGTGGTGGGCCCCATTACAGTCGCGCCTGTCGTTGTTAGCCCCGACATTGATTCAAACAGAGCGTCGAGTGGGTTTGTTAACGTGCCGGAAAGAAAAAATGGAAGGGAGGAGATGGCTGCCGTGAGAAACCAGATGACCGCGACAAGGAGGATACTCTCCTTCCTGTGAATGGTACCAGGGCTGTTTTTTCCTAAATAATAAAATAGAAGCGAAAGCAGACCAGAGACAACAGTCGTGAGGGTAAAAGCGTTGACACTAGAGCGGTATGGCAGTTCACCTGCTGCAAAAATGTCATAAAAGATTGCAATTGCAAGAGGGAGAAGAAGAATAAGCGAAAAGTAGAAGAGATAACGTCCCAAAAAACGGAAGATCTCTTGAATGACCATTAGAAAATCTTCTCCAATTCCGGAAGATGTTTCGGGTCACAAAGAACAATGACGCTATCCCCCGGCGCAAGGATGTGGTTGCCTTTTGGGATTGTCACACGACCGCGATTTTCAATAAGTGCAAAAAGAAAATCTTTCGGAAGTTGCGACCTGAGATCGACAAGCGGTATGCCAACGATTTGCGAATCGGAAGAGACTTTGATCTCCATGATTTTTGCTTGGTTTTCATAGAGGGGAGAGATAGAGAAAAGAGGCTTCATCTGAATGAGGGCATGAATTCTGTTGGAGATGCTCACACGTTCCGAAACAATGGTTGTGATGCCGAGATTGTGCAAGAAAGGAAAATAACCCTCTTCCGATACGAGTGGAACAACATGTGGGCATCCCATCTGCTTTCCAATTGCCGCCATGAGCACGTTTGTTTCATGAGAGGCGGAGGCGCAAATCAGCGCCTCAGTGCAAACGAGTTTTTCTTCGAGGAGAAAATGGATATCAGTGATCTCATGGCATAAAATCGTTGCGCGTGGAAGTTGTTCTGCTAACCTGCGGCATACCGCCTCGTCACTTTCGAGAATTTTCACCTCGGTTCCATACTCTTCGAGAAGTTTGCAGGTGTGTAGAGAAATGTTAGATCCGCCGATGATGAGAGCAGATTTTATTTTTCTCTGTTCGACCCCAAAAATCTCTGGGATTTTTACCATGGCTTTTGTTTCGCCGATGATCGTAACCTCGTCCCCTGGGATAAGCGAGTCGCTGCCAGTAGGGAAGATTAACGCGCGGGCTCTACGGATCAGGCTGATGAGCAGGTTTTGTGGCAGTTTCAATTCAGCAAGTTTTTGATCTTCCTGTTTCCAGGTTGTTGGGATCACAAGCGTGCGCATCTGGACCGAGCCGTGCGCAAAGTTTGCCATCTTCTCATCTTCGTGATGAAAAAGATGTTGTAGGATATCGTGAGCTACAATCAGCTCAGTGCCGATGAGATGGTCGACAAAAAAGAGGCGGGCAAAGTCGAGCTTAGATCGGTTGAGATAAAATCCTTGTCTTACACGCGCAACTGTTTTTGGATAACCCAAATTTTTTGCAAGACTGCACGCGACAAGATTAGTTTCGTCATCGCTGCTTACTGCGATGAAGAGAGAAGGCGAATATTCAAGGATCTCTTCTAAAAGCCGGCAGTCGGTGCCCGATCCGAGACGTGTTGCAACATCGGCAGTTTCCGCTAACCTTTCGAGCGGTTTTGCCGCGTGATCAATGACAATGATATTATGCCCTTCTTGCGATAGGGTGGCAGCAAGGTAAGACCCAATACTGCCTGCTCCAAGAATCACGATGTCCATTGTTCCAGTCTAATGAATGTGAATAAAAAAAACGATGGGGCAAGAGATAAGACAGAATTTAACCACCGAGAGCAGAGAGAACACCGAGAGGAGAAAGAAATTAGACTAGAGATAAAAAATATTTAGGAAGAATGATAATATTTCTCTCTCTTCTCTGTGTACTCTGCGGTGAAAATCTTTTTTTTGTTTTGCTGGCTAGGTGCCAATCCCTCTTCTTTCTTGCCCAAAATAGGGGGGTTTGCGATCATCAGTCCCCTTAAGCACCGGTAGCTCAGCTGGATAGAGTACACGGCTACGAACCGTGAGGTCAGAGGTTCGAATCCTCTCCGGTGCAATGATATGCAGTGCATAATAGAAGTGTTTGCTTCAGGGCCTTTTAATACGAATACCATTTTGTTGGGCTGCGCCAAGACGAAAAAGGCAGCGGTGATTGATGTGCCCTTCGATAGCGTAGAAAAAATGGTAAAACGTATACACCATCACTCTCTTGCTGTTGAAAAGATTCTACTTACACACTCTCACTGGGATCACATTGCCGAAGCCGCGGCCCTCAAAAAAAATCTCAATGTCCCTCTCTACGTTCATGTAGCGGATAAGGATAATCTAGAACATCCGGGGGCAGACGGCCTACCTCTCCTTTTTCCTTTCGAAGCTGCAAAGCCCGATCGATATGTTCAAGATGGAGACCAGGTCTCTGTTGGAATGCTCGAAATAACAGTCATACACACACCTGGACATACGCCAGGTTCTGTCTGCTATTATCTTGCGCAAGAGAAGCTACTCATCTCCGGCGACACACTTTTTCGAGGCACAATTGGGAATGTCAACTATCCTCAATCACGACCAGATCTCATGGGGGATTCGCTAAAAAAATTGGCCGCCCTTCCCCCAGAAACTAAAGTGATACCCGGTCACGGCGAATCAACCAGCATTGGCGCCGAGAGCTGGCTTGCAGATGCCCCAAAACGATTTGGACTTCATAAATCTATCCGCAAATTATAAAGATGAGATTTTTTAGGAGGTAAGTATGAGATTTATTGTTCTATTTCTTCTGGTGAGCACAGCGGGACACGCCTATGTGGACATCCGCCCATCTGAAGGCGTGACGGGCGGCTCCGAATGCACACACTCTATTTCAGACCGGACCAAGCAGTACGGCTTTGGCTTTTTTACAAGTGATGAGGAGGATCCAGAGGATCCTTTTCTCACGCCTCCAGAACAACCCCAATACTGTTTGGACAATATCACAGAATTTCAAGAGATCCCCTTAGAAGACTGGGAGAGACAGGTCATCTCTTACATCGTTACAGAAATGGCCGAGAAAAATGTTTTTCAGCTTCTACTCGAAAAAGCTGATATGGAAAGAAAGGGACGCAAAATCAATCATGTGCATCCTCTCCGGTTTATTGGGCATGTTTGTAACGATCCAAAACTCAAAAAAGCCATGAAGGTGATCAAAAAAAATCTCTTCAAATGGGACAGCTTTATCAATGGATTTAGCAGGCGTGTGAAGGAAGAAACCGAACGGGGCAATATTTTTCGCTTTCTTCCAAGTTTTTCACAATATCTGAATGTGAATGAAGAAGAGGTGACCGCCTATCTTCGAGCTGGGGACAGTGATGGACTTGTGCGCTTCCTCATCTCCATCTAAAAGAGAAGAAGTGATGAATGATGAGTGATGAGCAAAAGAAAGAATACTAGTCCCACCCCCTTCTCTTCACTCTTCCGCTCATCACTCATCGTTCATAGCTTCTTTTCTTCAGCTCTCTGTCTTCTGTACATCATTTCTCATTGACCCCAATATGTCCGCACCTTTATTAACCGAATAGGGGGAAAGGCATGGCTCCGGGTAGAGTCAATTTTTTATATTTTGGTTTTTTATTTTTTTGTGGAGCGCTCCTGCACGCCTCTCACGCACTCCTCATCGATACAAGTGCAGGGCAGCAGTTTGCTTTTCTTGTAGATGCAACGCTGCAATGCCTCTTTGAAGTTGCGCTCTTACTGCTCATCGGAGAGCTAGTGATGCGCTGGCTGCCCAAGTCGGCTTTTTTTGCATTTGTAGGGCTCACCTTCCTTCTGCTGATTGCACGCGTGATCGATTTTTTTCTTGTTCGTCTGATGGATCTTACGGTCTGGAACGCGTTCGGTCTCATGCGTGAGGAGAGCTTGAAAAATTTCATTGAAATGTTGCAAGCAACGAATGTGCCTTTATCCGTGTGGGCGCTCATGGGGATAGGCGTTCTTGTATTGCCGCTTCTTGGCATTTGTCTTTTCCTATTCCTTCAAAAATATCACCGACAGATCACCTTCCCTTTCAAAATGCACATGGTAACGTTCGCGAGTGCATTCCTTTTACTGCTGACCTGGGATTTTTGTCGTGGTCTACCGGTAGACTTTTCGACCTATGATAAATTCCGAAAAATCCTACCTTTTAAAGCCACCCTATCAACACCAAAAACAGAAAAAATCACTGTTTGCAAACGCGCTTTGTCTGAAGAGTGGAATGATGAAGCGGAATCATTAAAAACGCTTGCTCCTCGCGCTGTATTGAAGCCGGATATCTACCTGTTCATCGTCGAAAGTTTGCGGGAAGATTTTCTTACAAAAGAGGTCGCACCATTTCTGTTTGATTTTAAGTCTGAAAATATCACCTGCCCTCTTACGCTCTCGAGCGCTAATGCGACACATCTCTCCTGGTTTTCTATTTTCACGTCAAAATTGCCCCTCTTCTGGTCAGAGCATCTTAACCAGCGCAGAAAATGGGGCTCGATGCCAATCAAATTACTCAAAGAGATGGGGTATTCGATCTCTGTCTATTCGTCGACAAGACTCTCGTTTTATGGAATGGATGAGAAAATTTTTGGAGAGGGGAGCTCTCTTGCCGACAGAACATTTTTTTCCTATGGAAAAGAGATCCCCGCATTTGCAAGCGACGAGAGGACGGTCATCAAACTGATGGAAGAGATGAGTGAGGATTCAGGAAATGGACGCGTGCACATTGTGTTCCTAGAAGGCACACACTTTGACTACAGCTGGCCCAAAGAGAGCGGCACACATTTTTTCCCGGTCCAAGAGGAGATAGACTATTTGAAGGCTGTCTATTCCAAAGAAGAGCTTGAAGGAATTAAAAATCGCTACCGAAATGCGATCCATCACATCGACTCACTGTTCGGAAGATTTTTGCAAAAACTAAATGAAACACAAAAAGGAAAAGAGTCGCTCGTGGTGTTTACAGGCGATCATGGTGAGGAATTTTATGAAGAGGGCCATTTGTTTCACGCTTCTTCATTGAATGCACCCCAAACTCAGGTGCCAATCTACTATAAATTTGGTGATAAATCCCATATTCCTGCGACTTCTTTGTGTGGGCTCACGTCCCACGTGGATATTTTTCCCACACTTTTTCACTACATTTTTCAAAACGCGACGACGCTCTCTTCCATGCATGGCGAGTCGATTTTTAAAGAGAAGCGCTGGTCCTATGCGGTCTCTACAAGATACAATGCAGGAAGAAATCCAACAGAATTTTTAATCCATAATGGCAAACAAAAAATCCTCTTTCGCGATGAGGAGGACTCTCAAGAGATCTCTATCTTGTCCATTAAAGATCGATATGATCGCAACCTTACAGAAAATCGCGCACAAGTCAAAGAGGAGTTAACCTCTGCGCTGCAACGACTATTTCCAAATAATCCATGACCTTTCGCGCTGTCTTATATTCACTTTTTCTTACGATGCCCCTCTTTTCTATGGAGCAGAGTCAGGTCTCATTCCGCACTACTTTTTTGCAAAATTTTGATAAGATGCTTTCCCTGCTTATCGAGCCGCACGCCCGCACTTATCTTTTAGAAGAGTCGCATCCTGGAGAGGAGCTGAAAAATTCCGATCCGTATCTTTTGCGATTTGATCCGCTGTATGGATATTTTTCCGAAGAAAGGGCCCTTGTAGGAAGAGTCACTCGTCACCCTTCTGACTTTACGGTCGCAGTAGAGCTGCTCGTCAAGATCCACAATAAGATCCTCGATCCACTTCAGTGTGATGTCATGAGTTCTGAAACGATGACCAAGCTTGTTGCCTACCGTGACTTAACACCTGGCATGGTACTCCCTTTTCCAACGGTCGACCCCAAACGTGGCCCCGCTGTGATTTTATACACCGTTGATGAAGTGATCGATCTCTGGCGTGGCATGCCAGCATATGGCCTTATCCCACAACAAAAGGGCAGTGCTCCGCCTATTCTTCTATTTCGCGGTACAGATTTTTCTCTTGTTACGGAAAAGGGGTGGGCCTCTATCCTCTCTGATTTAGAGATCCGCGATCCTGGACTTTCTACCTTTCATCATGGGCAGCCAAAAATCCATGCGTGGCTTGAAAAAGCGACGAAAAATGGAGAAAAGGCGCGCGTTATGGGTTTTAGCCTTGGTGGGATTTTGGCTGCCTATACTCTCATCTATGAGACAGCTTTGATCAATCAAGAAGCTCCTTCCATCTCCTTTAATGCCCCCGGCGTCTCTCCTGAAATCTTCATCGACTGGTCCCAGCTCGAAAGACCGCCTCCGTTTCTGAATTTTGTAACCGAAGGGGATATGATTCCAAAATATGGACTCCTCATAGGGCAAACCTATCTTCTTTTTCAAGAAATTTGCCCTGCGCCACTTAAGGCGCACACACAGTTAATTACGCTCTCTTCTACATATCGGTTGCAAAACATCGACCAGATCCAAGAAAATAGACGCAGACAAAAATAATCGGCGTATGAACCTATCCCGATATTAAAAATTGTTGAATTTTCGATGATTTTTGTGCAGATTTCTCAGATCTTTTTTCGGACAATGTTCGATTAACATGGCCGAAAAAAGATCTGAGGAAGATGCCAAAGAGCGCGACAAGGCAACA
>JBIOJU010000007.1:0-15289 GCA_044451165.1 Chlamydiales bacterium
CTTTGAATAAGATTTTTTACTAAAGAGAAGACAAAGAGCCCATGAAAGACGAAAAAAAAGCCGTGAAAACAGCGATTCAGCCAACGCGCGAAGAGAATTATCCAGAATGGTACCAACAGGTGGTCCGTGCTGCCGACCTTGCCGAACATTCACCCGTCAGGGGATGCATGGTGATCAAACCGTGGGGCTATGGCATCTGGGAAAATATGCAGCGAATTCTCGATGGAGTGTTCAAGGCAACCGGTCATCAAAACGCCTATTTTCCACTCTTCATTCCTCTTAGTTTTTTTCAGCGAGAAGCAAAACATGTGGAAGGATTTGCAAAAGAGTGTGCCGTAGTCACTCACCATCGTTTGGAACAAAATGAAAAGGGCGAGCTTGTTCCTGCAGGCGAGCTTGAAGAGCCCCTCATCGTTCGTCCAACCTCGGAGACGATCATCGGTGAGATGTTTTCCAAATGGATCACCTCCTATCGCGATCTACCTCTTCTCATCAATCAGTGGGCAAATGTTGTCCGCTGGGAGATGCGCACGAGACTTTTTTTACGCACAACGGAATTTTTATGGCAAGAAGGCCACACAGCCCACGCCACTCAAGAGGAGGCGCTCGAAGAAACAATGCGGATGTTAGATATCTACGCTGAGTTTGCTGAAAAAACTCTTGCAATTCCCGTGATCAAGGGCGAGAAGACAGAAAAGGAGCGTTTTCCTGGTGCCGTTTCCACATTCACCATGGAGATGATGATGCAGGATCGCAAAGCGTTACAGGGAGGAACATCCCATTTTCTCGGGCAGAATTTTGCGCGCGGCTCAAACATAAAATTTCGTGATGCTCAAGGTGGTGAACAGTTTGCATGGACCACGTCTTGGGGTACTACGACCCGTATGATCGGTGCGCTCGTCATGAGCCATAGTGATGATGATGGCCTCATTCTTCCTCCCAAAATTGCGATGTCACACATCGTGATCTTGCCTGTCATTCACAAAGAGGAGACAAAAAAAGAGGTGTTGGGCTACTGCCATAGCCTCGCTGGAGAGCTCAGACATATTCAATACGATGGAAGACCTCTCTCGGTGTATGTGGATGAACGTGAGATGGGTGGGGGTGATAAGCTCTGGTCTTGGGTGAAAAAGGGAGTACCTCTACGCCTAGAAATCGGGCCGCGCGATACGGCAGCCGGCAAGGTGACTCTTGCGCGGCGCGACCGTGCGCCTCGAGAGACCACTCAGCTCACAAGGCAAGAGCTGGTCGCAACAGTTACAAATGTGTTAGATGAGATGCAACAGGCTCTTTTCATGAGAGCAAAAAATTTTCGGGAGCAGCATCTTAAAAAGATCGATTCGAAAGAGGAGTTTTACCAGTTTTTCACTCCCAAAAATGCGGAAAAGCCAGAAATCCATGGCGGCTTTGCCTCTACCCACTTCTGTGGAGAGAGAAGTATCGAAGACCAGATCCAGAATGAACTCCGCGTCACAGCACGTTGCATCCCACTTGAAGGCGAACAGGAAGAGGGCAGATGCCCTTTCACCGGGAAGAAGAGTAGGCAGAGAATCATATTTGCAAAGTCGTATTAGTGACTGCTCCCTCGCCTAAAGGCGAAGGCTTCTAGGGATTACTCCCAAGCCATCCAATCCGAGGGCTAAGATATTTTGCGCTGCGTTGAAATCCCTATGCGCAGTATACCCACATTGCGAACACTTGTGCTCTCTTTCTCTTAACTCCTTCGATTCCAAATGTCCACATCGTGAGCAGGTCTGGCTTGTGTATGCAGGGTTCACCAGTCCCAATTTCCTACCAGCTTCTGCCGCTTTGTAGGTGAGGAACTGACGAAACTGATTCCAACTGGCATCCACTATACTTTTTGCAAAATGAGACCCTTCTATCATGTTTTTGACATTCAGATCTTCTATGCAAATATATTGATATTGATCTACGATTTTTTTAGCTTGTTTGTGACAAAAATCCTTTCTTTGATTTTTTATCCGTTCGTGGATTTTGGCTACGGCTTTTCCGGTCTTACTGCGTTCTTTAGTGCCTTTTTTTAGTTTGCTTAGTTTACGTTGCGCTTTCGCAAGAGCCTTCTCTCCCTTCTTGAAAAACCTGGGATTTTCAATCCTTTCCCCGTTGGAAAAAGTGGCAAAGGATTCTATTCCAACATCTATTGCGACCGCTTCTGCCTTCGGCTCCAATGGTACTGCCCTCATTTCGCAAGAAAGGGTTATATCCCATTCTCCCGATGCTCTCTTTTTAATCGTGCAAGTTTTGATTTCCCCCTCGATGGGACGATGCATCTTCACCCGAATACGACCAATTTTTGAGAGAGAGATTTCTTTGCCAAAAAGAGTAAATCCACTCTGAGGATAGCAAAAGCTGTCATAGCGATGCACTCCACGAAATCTCGGGAATCCGGGTTTCTCTCCTACTTTGCATCTACGAAAAAATGCCTGAAATGATTTATCCAAACGATCGACGATGTTTTGCAATACTTGAGAATGCACCGTTTTTAGAGCAGGCCTTTCTTCTTTGAGCAAGGGCAAAAACATGAGTTGCTGATACTTCGAGAGCGAGATATCCAGTTCCTCGTGCGCAACTTTCCTTTGCGATAGCAATTCGTTGTACAGCCATCGACACTCATCCAATTGTGCTTGTAGCCATTTGGCTTGCGCTTTTGTAGGACGCAACCTGAATTGAAATGACTTTCGAACAAACATGTACTGATGCTACGATTTGGTCTATGCATTTGTCAACCGCATATCGACGCAATGTGTTTACAAAATCCATCCTCGAGGAACTACGCAAAATCTTTCAAAACGTGTGCAAGGACTTTTCTGCGGAATTAGCGGAATTCGAAGGAGAAAGAGACCATGTGCACCTGCTCGTGAATTACCCACCGAAAGTGTCTGTATCCAAGCTAGTGAATAGCTTAAAGGGAGTCTCTTCGCGATTAGTCAGGAAAAACGGTTATCCAACAATTCAACAAGCTCTATGGGCTGACACTCTTTGGTCTCCTAGCTACTTTGCCGGAGCATGCGGTGGGGCTCCCTTGGAAATTATTCGGCAATATATCGAACAACAGGATGCTCCTATTACTTAGGGCGCGATTCATCTCAGCCCTGAAGGACTGAGTTTTCTCGCGTCATTCAGATAAATAAATTTCGGGAGATTGTTTAATGGCTGTACATTCTCTAGCGACTGGCACTGCCAGCTCGCAAGTATTTGGAAATTCCACGACTAGAGCTAATAAAAGTTCGCAAGAGATGAAAGCCGACGCTGTTTTCAAGAAGTCTCAGGCGGCACAAGAGGAGGTCGTGGCACCACTCATTCAGATGCCCAAAAAAATCACTGCTGATGAGCTGACTTTTCTATGCGATTTTGGCTGCTATTTTTTTCGTGAAAAGGAGGAGCAGCTTGCCTGTTCTCTATTTGAACGCGCGGCTCTGCATGGCCATAAAGAGTCACAATGGTATGCAGGCGCGATCCACGCATCAGGTGCAAAAGGTGTCACAAAAGATGTGCTCAAAGCCTACTCCTACTGGGTGCGAGCGGGCGCGCAAGGACATTCTACGGCACAATACAATCTTGGCGCTCTCTTTTTTAACGGGGAGGAGATCGGTCAAGATTTTGCAAGAGCGCGCTTCTGGTTAAAATTGGCGGATTTAAATCGACTCCCTAAAGCGGAATCTACACTGAAAGCAATCTTTAATAAAGGGTTAGAGGTAGAGCCAAAAATGGGGCCTTTGCCTTCTTTAGTTGAAGCGGCAGCGGCGTCTGGATATAAGGCTACAAAAATCGAATTGGATGAAAACAGCATTGAAGAGGATCCTGCTGCACAGCAAGAAAAAAACTCCTTCTCTCCAAGTAGGGACGATCTGTTTAATTGCGGTCTAGCCTTTTATCGTCAAAAAAATCAAAAAATCGCGTTCGCCTTATTAGAGAAAGCGGCGGCATTGGGCCACCGGGAGGCGCAATTTTACGCTGGGATCATCTGCTTAATGGGAGAGAATGTTGAACAGAATGGTATGCGCGGATTCGAATTAATGGAGCAAGCCGCCGCGCAGGGACATCCCGAGGCCCAATATAATCTTGGCATGATCTACTTTAATGGCTTTCCTCCTGCAAATATCGCGCAAGATTATGTGCAAGCACTTCTCTGGTTAATTTTAGCAGGCCTGAACGGGGTGCCGGAAGCTAAATGCCCTCTAGGAAAAATCTTTTTCAAAGGGTTAGGGGTTGAGCAAGACATCAATCAGGCGCGCGCCTTATTCGTTGAGGCAGCCGCATCTGGCTTTCAAGAGGCACTCGCGGAATTGGAACAACTTAACAAAGAGTTCCCACCAAACTTAGATGAGCACACTTCTCCTCAGCAAGATGCTTCAATAGCGACTCCAGCGCAACCTCGCCCCAAAAATAAAAAAGAAACTTATCTTCTCAAAAACATGTAAGAAACTGTCAAAGAGCGTGCTAAATCTTCCATCGTTCTTAACGATAAAATTTTTCAAAGAAATAATAGGTGTATCCATCTGTCGAAAGTTTATCGCGTATAGAGCACGGCTTTGTGAATTTAAGCTCATCTAATTGACGCTGAATAATTTAGCTTTTCTAGACCCGAAACTCTGCCTATGCTATAGTCAACCTTATGTTTATCTATCTGCTCACGCACCTTCTTCCTGAGCGCAAAAGCTTCGAAATGAATGAGTGGCTACTACTTTTCCGAAGACTTCGCATGAAGAAACAAGACCAGAGACAAGAAACCACAAAGGTGTAAGAGAATTATTTTACCTCTTGGTCATCCTGGTTATCCTGCATTTTTCTAATTGATACAGCGCCTTCTGCTCTTTAGTCTGCGTCTCAGGCTAGTCAAGATTTACGTATCTCGTTATAGTCGAAACCATGCTAAAGTTTTTCCGCAAGTACCAGCGCTTCTTTTTTGTGATTACAACTGTTGTGATCGTCATTTCTTTCTCTTTTTTTGGGACTTTTAGCACATTTTTAACTCAGGGTGAGGTGGCCGATGAGGTGATCGGAAAGGCGATCGACGGGTCGACGCTTCATAAAAGAGAGGTGGAAGAGCTTTCGCGATTTTTATCTACAAGCATGCAGGATGCTCACCTTCTCAATCAGGGCAAGGTAGCCAATCTCTTCAACGACGATGTGGTGAAGAAGGATTTTCTTCAAACAGGGATGGGGTCGATTTTAGCGGAGAGATTTTTTGAAGAGTTGAGACCGCAGCTCGAAGAGAAGAGGGAAAAGATCAAGCGCTTTGTTCCCTATACGCATCCGAGTGTTCCGTTTCTCAGCACAGACATGCTGCTTGAACAGTTCTCACCTCACACATTTCAGCTGATGGGATATCTGAAAAAGAAAGAGAGTGTCGATACCCAATTTTTTGCACTGCTTACAGCACTATCAACTGAGCAGCCAAATCCGGAAATGCTGCGCAGAATCCTATTCATGCAAGAGAGTCAATATCCTGGCATTAGGCGCGATGACAACCTTTATTCTGCCAATCTCCATCCATTCGGTTTCGAAACTTGGGAAGAGTGGTTTGGCCCTCGCTATCTTGAGCTGGTTTCTCAATTCATTTTGAATTCTGCAAAATTAGCAGAAAAAAAGGGATATTCTGTTTCGTTGGAAGAGGTGCGTGCAGATCTCTCTCGCCATTTACAAGATGGCCTAAAAATCCTCCGACCTCAAACTGATCTTTCCTATGATAATGTTCGAGACTACTTCATCCATCAGTTGAGAATGTTGGGAATGGAGGAGAACCGTGTTGTAAAGCTCTGGCAAAAAGTGATGCTCTTCCGTCGCCTTTTTTCAGAAGTTGGAAATTTTGCGCTTCTCGATCCACTGACATTCGAAACATGGGGTAGTTACGCGAACGAAACGGTGGAGATAGAACAGTACGCACTTCCCGATGAGCTCCGTCTAAAAGACTTCCGCTCGTTGCTGCTGCTTCAGATCTATCTAGAAGGAGCTGCAGGCTCTTCACAAAGCGAGCTTCTACTTCCTGAACAACTGCTTCCCGTACAAGAGGTAGAAAAGCGGCAGCCAGAGCTTGTGCAACGAACTGCTACACTTGAATGGAAGCAAGTGAACAAGGAGGCGCTTTCCCAACGTGTCACACTCAAGGAGACATGGCAATGGGAGGCAGCGGATGCGGGATGGGAGATATTGCAAGAGAAGTTTTCCAGAGTTGCCAAAGAGAAAAACAAAACAAAAGACGAAAGGCTCGCCTTCCTCGATACGCTTGATCCACAAGAGAGATTGAAAATTGACAGATGCGCACGCCTACACATCCTCGAAGCACACCCGGAATGGATTGAAGAGGCTTTTGCCCAACAGGAGCCAGAACAGCGCACGCTCGCGGTTCATTTTAAGGGAGGATCTCTTCCTTTCTTTTGTCCTCTAGATGGTGTGACGCTCCTTGAGAACCTCGAGAAAAAAGGGGATCTTAGTTTCATTTCTGAGGAAGGAGTCATCGCACGCGTACGCGCCATCAATGTATCGCCTCATGTGGGGATTGTTTCTTTCAGCGCTGCTCTGCACGAGAGGTTGTTAGATCCAGTTTTGGATAAACGATTAGAAGAGGCGTATCCGGAGATGCGGAAGAAAAATAGCGCGCTTTTCACACAAGAGAATGGCAAGTGGAAATCTTTCCAAGAGGTGAAGGACCATGTAGGCGCCTACCTATATGCTCCTCTCATGAATGCGATTGAAGAAAATTGGATAAAAGAGAGCAGTGCACTTGCAAGCAAGGCAGATTTACAGTCTTTAGATTTTTATACAACGCGCAGGCTCTATGCCTGGATGAAGAACGAGCTTGTACAACAGCAAAAAACAGAGGATAGGGAGCGGGTTTGGAAAGTAGAAAAAGAGATCCGCACCGTCGCAAGAGGAGGAAAAAGTCTTTTTCCTAAAGAGGAGCTCTTCTCACTTGCTGAAGGCAACTGGTCCAGTGTTGCCGTGGGAGATCACGGGGAGATCGCCTTTTGCCGTCTAGTGAAAAAAGGTGGAGAGAAGAGTCAAGACTCTCAGGAACTTGCCCAAGCAAAAACGATGCTGTCGCGCGAAGCCTGCCGCAAACTAGCCGAAGACCTGCTCAGTCAGATGGTGCAAAAGAGAGCTATTGGCATGCACCTAACGCCTAAAGAGACCGTGCGCTAATGGATCTTCTAGAGAGGATTGAGCCTCTTTTTCCACTCGATTTTTTTGCTCTTTCATTTGAAATTGTTCATGCCAAAGCTTTTCGCCGTCTCACGCGCCTGCCACAGTCAGCCTCATTTTTGGCCGAGGAGTCTTTTGCTGATCTTGAAATGGGCTGGAATGAAGCTGGCCTCCTCCTCACGCTGATTGTGCATAAGGCGTTTGACGAGTGCTTTTTTCCAAAGTTTACAGAGGGTGATGCCCTAGAACTCTTCATCGATACACGAGATATGAAATCGGCAGGATTTCTCACCCGCTTCTGTCACCATTTTCTCATCCTTCCTCAGCAGGTAGGTGAGATCCGTGTGCAGGAGCTCACCCATTTTCGGACAGAGGATACACACCCCCTTTGTGATCCGGATGAGATCAAGGTGGAGGCTAAATTTGGAAAAAGAGAGTATCAGCTGCAAATCACTATTCCCTCCAATTGTCTTCATGGTTATGATCCAACTTCTTTCAATCGATTAGGAGTCTCTTATCGGGTGCATCGCTTCAAAGGATTGCCGCAACACTTTTCTCCCTCGTCTAAGTATTACCATGTCGAGCAGGAGGCGGCACTCTGGGGTAGCGCAACATTAGTAGGAAAATGATGAAATTTACTGAATCGCATGAGTGGATCGCAGAGGAGAAGGATATCGGTTGCGTCGGCATCACACGGCAAGCACAGAAAGAGCTTGGAGAAGTCGTACATGTAGAGCTTCCAATCATTGGAAAAAAAGTTGTGGCCGGCGAAGAAGTAGCAGTGCTTGAATCGACCAAAGCCGCCGCAGACATCTACTCACCTGTTTCTGGAGAGATTGTCGCAATCAATCAGATGCTTACTGATTCTTCTGATCTTATCAACACCGATCCCGAGGGTACTGGGTGGCTGTTTAAAATTCACTGTAGCAATCTGGCAGAAGTCGAGGATCTTTTAAACAAACGTGAATACTTAGCTTTGATAGAATAAAATGAAAAAGTTTATTGCGCTATTTTTTCTCTCTCTTTTAGCCTCACTCTTTTTATTTCGCACCCCCCTTGTCAAACTTGCCCTTTCCGCGACACTTCCAAACACACTCACGTATGACAAGCTCGAGTGGCAGGGAAGTCATATTCTCCTTCACGGGGTACACTTTGAAGATCCATCCACCAAGATTCATATCGAACGCGCTGAGCTCTCCTTTCATCCACAGTTTAAACCACTCTACTTGGAGCTTCATCTCTCTATCGACCAGCCTGAAATTGTTCTCACATCAGATGAAAACTCTTCTTCGGTCTTTCCTCTCTTTCTTCTTCAACCGCGCCGTTTTATCGGTTTGAAATTGGAGATGAATCAAGGCTGTTTAGACCTGTGTGATGCTGCTAACAGCGAAAGATACACGTTTGCATTTAGGAGTGGGGAACAAAAGGAGGAGATCGGCAGTTTTCTTTTAGCAGAAACTCCTGAGCGCCCTCCACTCCTCCAGATCGATTTACAACTAGAAGATGGTGGATTATCGGCCTCACTTACAACGCAGAAAATGGATGCATCGCGTCTCTTTCAACTTATTGACGGGTTCTATTCGCCCCTTCTGCAGGGTTGGAAAGGACAGGAAGGTGTGATTGAAATGCAGATCGGGGCACTTTTTTCTCCCACCTTTTCTCTCCGAGCAATAAATGGGCAATTTTCAGGCGAGGGCCTCAAAATTTTTCATCCCACATTACGTTCTGAAGTAGAGATGAAAGAGTTTAAGGGGAAATTATTCCTTCCTCTTTTTGAGAGCAAACAGGAGCGTCTATTCTCTGAGCTAATCGCACATTTCAATCTCAAAGGGGGAAGATGTAGCAGGTGGATGGAAGATGGAAGATATCTTGAACTCATCCGCGAGACGGAAGGCAGTGCAACATTTGAACCTGGCAACGAGCCGGTGTTTCATCTTGCGGGAACTGTCTGTGAATCGAAGCGCAATTTGCCCTTTGTGTTAGAGGGCAAGGGCGAAATGAAAGAAGAGGGTACTTTTTGGACAGAGGTGGATCTTTCCTTGGGAGAAAACCGCCACATGCACACGCAGCTCTCATTTTGCCATCCAGAACCTTCCGAATATATCTTACAAGCTTCTGTGCGTGAGATGAGCGCAGAGCAGCTTTCAATTCTCGGGTTGGAGATCTCTCCTTTTGTAAAAGAGGGCACTTTGGCTGGTAAAGTCACTGCGCGCATTCATGGGGGGCATTTTGAACAGCTGCTGCTGGAAAATTTGCAGATCCACAACCTGATTGTGACGACACCAAAAGAAGATTTTCAGGCAAAAATTGGTCTCATCCAAGCAGAGGGGGAACTGTCTCACTCTTCTCGCGGATGGGAATTTGACCATTTTGACCTGCACTGCAATCAGGCGAGCCTTCGTTCTAAAAAGCTGCAACTCGAAGAGGCTGAATTGCACCTTTCTTCTCTCGGACAGATCATTGAAAGTCTGCTAGTAAAAGGGGACGTAGGTGGCATTAAGAGCACCCTTATTTTACAAAAGATGGAAGAACCTGAGAGCGAGCTGGTCGGCGAGCTCGACATTGCGGGCCAGTACAAAATTGAAATTGGCTGCGACCTTCTCCTTAAACCTTTCTCCTCTTTTCAAGAGCTTGCGTCTCTGGTCCACCCGCAACAGGGATGGCTCCGCGCGCCTGCGCTTCCTCTCTCCTTTTGCACGCAACTGCTCAAAGGCACATATCCTGAGGTCGATCTTCAGGGAGATGTCGACCTATTGGGCACGTTCGATGAAAAAGGGTTTGAACTGTCTTTACAATCAGATCTTTTAACCCTACGACACCCTGTTGTTAATTTCGAGCTCGCCCATCTGGGAATAAAAGATCCCTCCCTTCTCACGCGTGATGGATGTATCGCGCTTCGCTACACGTTTGCAAAGCAAGAACTCTTGGCGGAGATTCCAGTTTCTCAGGGAAAAATTTGGGAAAAACAGCAGGGAGTTGGACTCTATAATGTTCAAGGGGCCTGCTCATTTCTTGCACAATTTAATGAGAAAAATGAGCCTTCAGTACATTTGAAAGGAGCCTTTCATGGAGGTGAGTGCTATCTCTCTTCTAGCGCAAAAGTCTCCGATCTCTCTTTTAATGTCGAAGCAGGTAGTTCAAACCAGGTGCTCTCTTTTTCCAATGGCCATGGTACTCTCGCTCTAGAGAACCAGGTAGCACTTCCTTTAACGATCACAAAATTCACCTTACAAAAAGATCAAAAACTTCTTGGTGAAATCGATCTCTTGTTATTTGAAGAGAAGCAAGAAGCAGTTCGATTAGCTGGTAAAATAGAAGAGGCGAAAGGCGGCGTTAGACTCTTTCTCGATCCAGCACGTGCTCACTTTTTTCAGACCAAGCTTTCGCGTACCGAGCTTTTGTTTAACCAGAATGGCAAACTCACGGCATTGGAAGGCGCTTTTTCAATCTCGGGTAAGGAGCTCGCACAGCAGCTCAGACTTCTAAAAAAATGCGGGCTTATCCCGTTTGAGCCCTCCCATCTCTCTTGTGATGGCACGTTAGAACTTGCTCTACACTACCATGACAGCTTGAGATTTGAAGTGGAGGGGAAAAGGGTCCGCTGGAAAGAGCGGTCGTTTGGCTACGTTAGCGCAAAGGGAAGCAAAAAAGGAGAAGAGTGGACTCTCGATCAGCTTAGATTGGATGATCTACAATTCCGTGGGCGTTTCCTGTTTAACAAAACGCGTCTTTCTATTCCGATGTTTGAATGTAAGACCCTGACAAGCCGTGTGCGTGGTGAGGGGACGTATGAAGATGAAAAACAGCTGTTGACGGCCAATCTTCATGAGATTACCTGCGATCTCTCAAAATTGGATAAGACCCTTTCAACAAAAGGCGAGATAAAGGGAAAAGGTAAGATCTCTCTTGATCTTGCCAGTTTGCAAATGCAAGGAGAAGCGGCACTAGAATTGCGCCTTGCTGCACCAGTTGCTCTGCGCGCTCTAAGCGAAAAAAATGTGGCCTTCTCCTACCACCCCAAAACAGGCGTCAAGATTAAAAATCTGGATCTTTTTCTGCCGGATAAGGAGATTCATCTCAAAGCAGAACAGATTGCGACCACAGGGGAGATGGAGCAAGGTAGCATCCAAAAGATGCGTCTTACCTCTACACAACCCCTATTTGGATCGACAGCTTGGGAGATGAAAGAGTGCACTCTTATCAATACAGAGAAGAGTTGGGAAATGCGCTGTTCCACCTCCTTCCAAGATCAACCACTCGTGTTAAAAATTGGAGGACGTGACGCTTTTACAAAACGTGCCACCATACAAATTAGCGATTCGCTGCAGGGTGAAGGTCTTAAGTTACAAGGTAAAATGGGAGAAGCGTGGGAGTGGGAAAATATCTCCGGAACACTCGCTGGCCTAAAAGTTGAACTTGCTCAATCTAAAAAACATCATGAGATCCTTTCTGGAACTGTAAAAATAGATCTACGTAAGCTCTCTTCTTTTTTTCCAAAAGAGGGTAAAGAGCTTGTCTCACTTCTTAATCTTGGAAAAGGTTATGAACTTGTGGGAGATTTTACGCTCCCGAAAGTAGGGAAGCCGCATTTTCGTGGTAAGGTTCTTGGACACCAGTTTGAGTGTTTGGGTTTTATTTTTGAAACACTTCAAGCACATGCAGAGCTCGGTTTTGACCATGTGCGCTTAAGTCAATTTGCCATCCAAGATCGCGGGGTAAAAGGAGAGATCAAGCTGGTCAAAATCGAACGACAGGCTGGAACAAACGACTGGTTACTTGATGTGCCTCTCATTCAACTTCAAGAAGTCTCTCCTTCACTCCTATGTAGAGAAAAGACAGGTGTAGGCGAGGCTAGACCTCTCACAATCAAAAATTTTAGCCTGTTTGATCTACGCGGAAGTTTAAATGATGCCTCGACGCTAAGCGGAAGAGGACATCTAAATTTTACAAATATTTCAAAGCGAGAGCAGTCTCTTCTAGATCTTCCCATTCAGTTTGTAAAAGACCTCGGCCTCGATCCTTCTCTTCTCGTTCCGGTTTATGGCGAGATCGATCTCGAGTTGAAAGGAAAACGGTTTTACGTAAGAGATCTTAGAAACGCCCACAGCGAAGCAAAGCGAGGACAATTTTTCCTAGCCGATGAGAAGCCCTCCTACATCGATCTAAGCGGCAACGTTCATGTAGACATCAAGCTAAAGCAGAACGTCACCCTAAAAATCATAGAGCCCTTCACCCTAAAAGTAAGAGGAACTCTAGAAAAACCAAAACTAAGCATCTAAAAAGGGATGAAGAGGGGAGAAGAGAGAGGTGAAGTCTCTGGAGGTTACTCCAGAGACAGTCGGGCAACAAGTCCTACGGCTAGTTCCCCGCTGCCCTCTTGAGCTTCGTCTGGCTTCGAGGAACCGCGTCCTCGTCGGGGGGTTGTGCGGAGCACTAACCCCCACTCCTGCGGTGCGATTCCTCATTGCCATACGAAGCCGCGGGCTGCGACACGCACTCCCTCCCCACTCCTTCGTCGCGGGGCCCCTTCCGGTCATGTCGTAGTACTAGGTTAAGATCTTCGGGGCAGCTTCTTAGTGGTAACTCGCTCATATTCAAGATGTTATGCTTGTAAACACATTTATTGATTTTTATAAGTAATGTATATATAATATATTTCATTAGTTTATTAATTTTACATAAGAAGAGGTAATATGAAAGTAATTAATGAAGAAGCAGGTGCCAATCTGGATCAGATTTTATATAAAGCTTCGATTCTGCCCGGCATAGGGACCCTTGCGGCAACAGTTCGTGTTGTTTGGGGTGCGGTTCAAGTCATTTTTAATGCCCTCTTACTGATTCCTTCAGCGATTGCTACGGGTTGCGGCCTAAATAAGCACCACTGGTTGCATATTAGCACTATAGGAGCGGATTTAGGTGAGGGCCTTGTGAATATTGTCTGGGGAGCATTATTCGAAAGCTGGTGGCTTCCTAGTCTGATCGTGGGTTCTCATGAAGGTAAATGATATATGTACTCGGGGATAAAAGACGCTATAATGATTAAGCCTGTAGCTTTGTAAAGCTGCGAAGACAAGCAAAAGTGCCTCGGGCGTTCATTCGCAATGAAGAGAGTTCGGGCAGAGGCACGAAGGAAGGAAAGAAAAACTTGGAGTAGATTTCTTATTCTTTCTTGCGTGCCTGTGCCCTTGCCCGATCCATCTTTTAAGAGGGCAGCGGGGTGCGCCAAGAAAAGGCGTGTTGATTAAATGGGTGGAAATCCCATCTGGAAAGCTGGCCTAGCATCCGGAACTGAGTCCTTGGGCCGCCAATGGCGACATTGGAGGTTAAGCGTAGGACAAGAGAGAACAGGCCGTAACGAAAGTGAACTTATTGAGCTCCGAAAATGCACGTGGGTGCCGACCGTATCCCCTGAAACGGGAAGGCAACACCTCATATGACGCAAGGCAAGAAATATGGAGACCCACCGGAGTCCGAGGAGATGGCATGTTATCAAATGAATCAACAACGCAACTTGGGAGATCTCATCTTCTCCTCAAAGCAGACTGGGTGGAGATCCAGCCGCTGAAAAGGTAATCAAGGACAAGGCAACGAGTCGCTGATTAAGGCAGATGAGAAGTCGGAGACCTACGTAGTACCGAAGAAGCAGAGTAATGTCTGTGGAGGGAAGGGAGGTCGAATATGATTTTTTTTTGGAGGGAAAGACGTTTCATGCACAGAAATGAAGAAGATGTCTTCACAAAACTTCGAAGAATAGAGGAATTGGCAAAACTGGACGTGGAACTCAAATTCACGTCGCTAGCGCATCTGCTGAATCTGGAACTCTTGAAGCACAGTCTGAAAGAGTTGAACAAACACGGGACTCCTGGAGTAGATGGGGTAACGGTGGCGCAGTTTGCACAAAATACGGATGCAAACATCGAGACCCTACACCAGGAGCTTAGGGAGGGAAAGTATCGAGCGGATAGTGTGCGCAGGGCATATATTCCAAAAGCCGGTGGTAAGCTAAGGCCGCTTGGTATCCCTACGGTAAAAGATAGAATCGTGCAACGCGCTGCGGCCACAATCATAGGAAAGATCTACGAACCATATTTCTTGGACGTGTCTTTCGGATTTAGGCCGGGGCGATCCGCGCACGATGCGCTAGAAACGATCGGGCAGACGGTAAACAAGAACCCGGTTAACTGGATAGTCGACGTCGACATCAAGGGATATTTCGATCACGTCAATCACAATTGGATGATCAAATTCCTGGAACACAGAATAACAGATAAAATGATGCTGAGAATAATTGCCAAATGGCTAAAAGCTGGCATCATGGAAAATGGCGTAGTAGCCAGGAACGAAGAGGGAACTCCACAAGGAGGTCCGATCAGTCCGTTACTGGCGAATATTTATCTGCATTACGTGCTAGATCTCTGGTTTGAAAAGAAATACAAACACAGGTGTCAAGGCTTTAGCTTCATGGTAAGGTATGCCGACGATTTCATCGTCGGGTTCCAAAGGAAAGAGGAAGCAATACAATTTCTCAAGGATCTCAAACAACGATTCGCAGAGTTTGGCCTGGAAGTCGCCGAAGAGAAAACGCAAATCGTAGCATTCGGGAAGAACTCGTCGGAAAATGGCAAAATTGGACCTAGTGGCACCCCTCGGACGTTCAAATTTCTCGGTTTCATTCACTACATGAAACAACGAGGTGATAGGACGAAAAGGGCACCAGTAGTGGCCAGGAAGCCAAAACGAGAGAGCAGGAACAAATTCCTTGCGAACGTAAAAGAGAGCCTCAAGAAATGTATGCACACCTCAATACCATGGCAAAAGAAATTGCTGACGGTCCGGCTCAAAGGGTATTATAACTACTTTGGGCTACAGCATTGTCTTAAACCTCTGCAACATGTCAAATGGCATGTAGAGAGATTATGGATGATGAGCCTGAGAAGAAGAAGCCAGAAGCACAAACTGTGGTGGAGCGTTGTCCGCCATAAACCATGGTTTAAGTTACCAGAACCCCGTCTAATTCGCTGAACTTCAATGTCATATTTAGGAGCCGGATGCCTTAATAGGGCACGTCCGGTTCTACGAGGAGGATGGTCAGTAATGACCATCCTTACTCACCGAACAAGTACAC
>JBIOJU010000008.1:0-14479 GCA_044451165.1 Chlamydiales bacterium
CCTTCAGGGTATGAGACGCCTCTCGAAGTGCGCAAACGCTTGAAGGAACTCCAAGAAAAAGCCTACACGATCAACGATCTCATCGGCAAAAGTGGAGTCGAAGGAAAATTTGATGCTGAGCTTCGTGGAAGCTACGGCAAAAAGGTGATGGAGGTTGACGTTAAGGGCAACCTCATCCGTGAACTGCCTGGTAGACGCAAAGCAGAGAGCGGAAGCCGTATTCTTCTCACAATCTCTTCCGAATTACAGGAATTTGCAGAGAGACTTCTCATCGAGCAGGAGCCCGTGCGCGATCGGAAAGATAGCGGGGGTGAAATGAAGCTAGACACGCCTTGGATCAAGGGTGGCGCGATTGTCGCTTTAGATCCAAAAACAGGAGAAGTTCTCGCACTCGCCTCATATCCCCGCTTTGACCCCAACGACTTTGTTCCCTCGGGTGATCCCGAAATTAAAAACCGAAAAGGAAGAGAGCGCATCCGTTGGTTGGAAAATGAGAGTTATGCCGGAGAGATCTGGGATGGAAAACGACCATTGGAACGCGAGATAGGCAAGAAGGGAACAGAAATCAAAGAAGAAAGTCTCTTGCTCTCGTGGGAAAGATATCTCGAACAGGTTCTCCCGAAAGAGGGGAGCCTTCGAAAAGCGCTGAGCAAAATTGCCAATCTAAAAAGTGCGATCCGCGTGCAAGAGCTGGCGGATAAACTGGTGGGACTTTCTGCACAAGACGACCTCGCGCTTCTCATTAATGCCCTCTATGAGGGAGACGGCCACCACCCCTCAAAACTTTCCGTCACAGAAGAGACGCTGGAGGCAATTCGCGTGCGCTGTCAAGAAAAAGGAGAGGAATTTTTCTCTCACAAAAGAGAACTAGACGGGCTACTTTCTTCCATCCCCCACAATGATGACAAACTCCTACTTCTTGACCTGCTCACGCTAGTTGTTAAAAAAGAGGATTTTTCTGAAGAGCTGCTGATGCGAACAGGAGACCAGTCGCTTGCAACCTACCGCGCACTTTCACAAGCCGCCCTTTCTATTGAAGCAGAGCTCTTGCCCTACGTAAAAGAGCTTTATCACGCGCTAGACTTTAACGACTGGAGAAAGGCGCACTTCAAAGACTTTCTCAAGCTCAAGCGTCGCGAAGAAAAGCAGAAGAAGCGTTATGCGCGTCCCTACACAGACTACCTAGACCAGTTAGAGAGGCTCCATTTCAAGGATTTTTGGCAAAAAAATCGCTGGCTCTTTGTCACCATTTTTCTCACAGGAAAAACTCCATCGCTTCCTTCTTCCAACATCCAAGCTTACGTTGCTCAAATTTTTGCTCAGGCAAAAAAACAGACACCCTCTCATCCAGCGCGTGAACAGCTCAAAAGATTGCTCTCTTCCTGGGAGATGCAAGAGGCGCTTAGCTTTTTACAAACGGTGCACGCTCACCGAGAGTTGACACGCCCACTCTATGGCAACTACAGAAGCGTAAGGAAAAACGGCGGTCTGCAACAAGAAAAACATCTCGCTTCAGCCTTTTATCCCCTTTGCGGTTTTTCCTATGGAAGATCGCAAGCATTTCGTCAATCCTCTCCGCAAGGATCGGTCTTCAAATTGGTGACCGCATACACAGCACTGAAAGAGAGATATGAAAAATCTCCTCGCGATTTAAATCCTCTGACTCTCATTGACGATCTCAAATGGGATTCGCATCGCAACAGCTCTAAGCAGATCCTCGGATACACACTTGAAGGGCAACCCATTACCAGACTGTACAAAGGAGGGCAGCTCCCACGTAGTAGCCACTCTCATATCGGCAAGATCGACATGGTTGGGGCCCTAGAGCAGTCGAGCAACCTCTATTTCGCACTGCTTGCTGGGGAACATCTCAAGGAGCCGCAAGGGCTTGCAACCTGCGCCAAACTTTTCGGCTTTGGGGCAAAAACTGGCATCGATCTACCTGGAGAAACTTGTGGCAACGTCCCAGATGATATCGCCTTTAACCGCACGAGCCTCTACTCTTTTGCCATTGGTCAACACTCCCTTGTTGTGACCCCGTTACAAACAGCTCTCATGACATCTGCGATTGCAAACCATGGGAGCGTACTTAGACCCAAAATCATTAAAACGTTAGCAGGGAAGGAGCGGGATACAGGCGAGCAGGACCTTGCCTTCGACAACCTCTCCTTTCCGTTTCAGGATGAGCTCAGCCTCGTCGGCATTTCGTTTCCCATGTTTATGGAAACCCAGAAAGAACCAGTTAAAAACTTTGTCTCTAACACACCCACCTTCGTACACAATAAACTCTTTTTACCCGATAAAGTACGTGACCTCATCTTGGAAGGCATGCAGAGAGCGGTAATCGGGGCGCGTGGCACGGCACGAGCAGGCGCGATCTCCTCTCTTCTTGCAAACCAGAAGCTCATGCGCGACTATCTCGATACGCAAAAACATGTCGTAGGAAAAACGGGGACTGCTGAAATTCTTTATAAGCACGCGCTCGATCGCGAGTCAGAAGCAGAAAAGGTCACTCATGTCTGGTTCACAGGGATTTCATTCGATGACGATCCGGGCAAAGAGAAGTGGCAAGATCCAGAACTTGTCGTAGTGGTCCTTCTCCGCTTTGGAGAGCGCGGCGGTAAAGAGGCCGCCCCCCTAGCCCTCCAGCTCATCAAAAAATGGCGAGAGCTAAAAAAAGCTCACCAAGAATAGCATGTTGTCTAAAGTCTCTGGAGTAACCACCAAAGACTGCACCAACTCTTTCTCTGCTGCTTCAACCTAATCGCCCCTGAAAATAACTAATCGTCCTTTTGAGACCTTCGTGCAGGTCTACTTTGGGGTGCCAGCCTAGCTGGGTTTTCGCTAGGGTGATATCGGGTTTGCGCTGCTTGGGATCGTCGCTCGGCAGCGGCTTAAAAATGATCTCTGAGCGAGATCCTGTAAGCCTGAGGACCTCCTGTGCAAGTTCAAGAATACAAAACTCGAGCGGATTTCCCAAATTCATCGGACCTGTGAGTGAAAAATCGACCCGCATGAACTTGACGATCCCTTCGATGAGGTCGTCAACATAACAGAAAGAGCGGGTCTGGACGCCTTCACCGTAAATTGTAATCGGATCTCCCCTCAATGCTTGAACGATAAAATTGGAGACCACTCTTCCATCCTTTGGATGCATCCGGGGTCCATAGGTGTTGAAAATACGCGCCACTTTGATGGGGATCCGGTATTGTCTAAAGTAGTCAAAAAACAGCGTCTCAGCACACCGCTTTCCCTCATCATAGCAGGAGCGAAACCCGATCGGGTTGACATTTCCCCAGTAGCTCTCCTTTTGCGGATGTTCAAGCGGATCGCCGTACACCTCACTAGTTGAAGCTTGAAAAATCCTCGCTTTTTTTCGGTGAGCGAGATCAAGCATCTGCAGTGCTCCAAGAACGCATGTCCGAATTGTCTGGACAGGGTCGTGCTGGTAGTGAATGGGAGAAGCGGGACAGGCGAGGTTGTAGATCTCATCCACTTCAAGATCTAGCGGTAGACAGACATCATGTTCGTGCAGTTCAAAATGCGGGTGATGAAGAAGCGAAGAGAGATTTTCTTTTGACCCGGTAAAAAAATTGTCCAGACAGATCACGAAAGAGCCATCATCTATCAGCCGTTCACAAAGATGTGAACCCAAAAAACCAGCACCACCTGTGACGAGCGCGCGTTTCACGTTCCCTCCATGCATACAACAGAGAGTCCGCGTGTCTTTTCTGCATTTTCCCATCTGCGATACGGGACGAGGTCTTCTGCTTTCTCGTCGAAAGCAGAGACTAGTATTGCATCGGCATATCTAAAAAAGAGGTGTGCATCTACAAATGCTGGCTCCGCGGTGCTATAGATGAGCAGAAGATCATACTCATGTTTGAAATGTTCTAGGAGAGCTTTAAAACTTTCTCGTCCGAGAAGTTCAGGAGCATGTCTCGATGTTCCTCCAGTAGAAATATAGTCGTATCCTCTCCGTTTTTCTGGAACGATTGCCGTCGTGAGACCTTCTAGGTAGTGCCACAGACCTGCACCCTCTTTAGAGGAAATTGTTCCGTCAAATGCAGAGCGAATGAGTAATACTCTCTTATTTTGCAGTGCGAGAAGTTCTGCTAAATTTGTCGAATAGTCGGGAAGCCTACCACCGACCAGCACCACACACGAGCTCTTTTTTTCTCGAGATAAGAGCCAGTGTTGAACCCCGCGTAGAGTGTGCAGGTCATTCGCACCCACCTCTTTCAAAGGCGCGTTGCAATACGAAGAAAGCGGTCCAGGAGAGTGCACACCTTGAAACTTTAAGCTTTCAAGAGAGAGTGGAAAACCAGTTAAGAGGCCGCGCCCTAAGCAGATGAGAAAAAGGAGAACGCCCCCTATAAGCCCCCCTCCCAAAGAGAGAAGTAGTAGCTGGGGTTTGGTTGGAACAAGAGGCGGGGTGGCACTATCGAGCGGTTTTGAATCGACATGAAATAAGTTGTGGGTCAAATTTTTAGATTCGACCACTTTGCTGATTCCCTCAATGATTCCCATGCTCAACTCTTTGGTGAACTGGAGATGGCTCTCCCGCTTCCATTTTTCTGGAAGATCCTCCATTTTTTGCGAGAGCTCTTTTAATTTTTCTTGGATTAGTCCCTTCTCCTTTTTGATGAGATCTAAGCAGATTGCTTGAAGAGAAAGAATTTTTTCTTCGACCAGTGTTGCTCGCACCTTCTCCAATTCAACAACTTGCTCCATGTGGTGGCTGAGAAAAGTCTTTTCTGTCTCTAACGCCTCTTTGAGACGCGCCATCTCCTTCAAGCTGTGATTCTGTTCATCGCGGAGCTGCAGAGAGAGTTGCGCCGCTTGCTGTACCATCGATTGCCCAACAGAATCATTCAAAATTCCTCCGAGCGAACTGATTTCGAAGTCGGGAGTATGGATTCTTTTACGCAGGTAGGAGATCTGGCGCATTTTGCGCTGAATCTCATCTAATTCTTTTTGGTAGGAGGCGTATAAATTTTGCGCTGTGACAAGCGTAATGCCTTCCAGCTCGTCGACAACCGTTTTCGGTTCGGCAGCAAGTGGAGCAGAAGTTGCGGCAAGCTCCTCTTCCAAGCGTAAGCTGGCGAGCTGATTTTGAAATCTTTTTTCAACCTCTTTATGGGCCCTTCCTTTGACTTTCTCCGTTTTCTTGGATACCCATGTTCGGTCCAGCTCCTGGTCCTGCTCTCGTCTTTTTTCGAGTCTTTTTTCTTCCATCTCGAGGTCAAAAAGACGGCTCGTGTATGCCTCTTTAGGTCCCGCGAGCATTTCTACTTCTTCTTTAAGACCGATAAAGCCGCTCTCCCCTAAATTCTTTTTCAGGTAGAGAGCTTGCTCTTGCAGGACACGGTCCAATTTTCCTGAAAGTTCATCCTGTCTTTTTTCGAGATAGGCAAGTTGCGCATCTGAGAGCTCCTCGTTTTCGCTCTTCAAGTAACGCTGGTAGCCACTCATCATCTCATTGAGAAAGAGAGCAGCAAGCTGCCTGTCCCTGTGAGAATAGAAAAGGCGGAGCAGGTTTTTGTCCTGCTTCATCGGCTTTACTTGCAATTGACTGAGATGCTGTTTCACAGTAGGAAGCCACGGAGAAATTGTAAGGGGGTAGATTTTTTTGCTCGAGAGACTTGTGGGAATTTGTAGAAGTGTACCCCTGAACTCTTTGAGATGAACAGCTTCTCCAATTTTACCATGCGCAAGGTGCTGTTTTTTCTGATCGAGGAGTTCAAACCCACCTGCTTCGTCAAAGCGGAGATAAAGAAGAAGCGGCACCTCTCCTTCGTAGGTGAGCTCTCTAAAAACAAATCCTTCTACATCTTGCCGCGCAACACCCCATTCAGCGCAAAGACTACCCCACAAATTGGACAGTCTACGCGTGAGAAAGTTGCCCTCGCCTATACTCGCCTGAAGACCTAATTTCTCAACAACCATGCGACCCAGACGATGCGATTGCATCAGGGCTACAGCGCCACGATCTTGCTCGGATAGCATTACGACATTGAGGAGATTGCGTAGTTTACCCACGTTCTCATCACCATTTTGTGACTGGCGAAAGGTAGCCGTTGCTTGAAATTTCGGCTCTCGAAAAGCAAGAACAAGGAAGATGGCCAGCGCAGAAAAAAATACAACGCGTATGAAGGTTCTTTTGTTTCGGATGAGGAGTCTTTTGAGATCTCCTAATGTAAAAAAGATCTCATCATCACGCATCACTGAACGTTTACCCCTACTGTTTTAATGCCTTTCGTCACAAGGTCAAATCCGATCAGCGTTGGTAAAATTTGCGATACAAAACGGTTCCATTCGGTGAGAGGTGAAGCTGCCACATACACGATATCCCCCGGGATGAGCAGCATGCTATCGCTTGGCAGATGGATCACGTGCCGCCAGTTTAACGTGTAGATTTTGGGCTGCAAAATATTGCCACGGATCACCTGAATAAAGCTCTTGTCTCCAGTGTAAGGAATGCCGCCCGCTTCTGCGAGAGCTTGCCGCAGTGTCATAAATCCATTCGGAAGGTCGATCACTCTCTCCTTGCCCACCTCGCCTAACACCATGAGAGAGGCAGCTGATGCATCTGCCACGTAAACCTTGTCGCCCCCGCGCAACACAATGTTTTGCGACATATCTCCTTCTTTCATGAGCTTATAGAGATCTACGGGAAGGAGCAGATTATCTCTTACCATGTAACTCTTAAAAAAATTTGCCTGAGGGGGAACTTTTGCAACCGACATCACCTCAAATAGACGAATTCTGCCGTCGACAGGAACGCTCGGTATCTGCACAAGACCTGCCAGCTCCACTTTGCGCTGAATCCGATCTCGATACGCAAGAAAGACCTCTACCTCTTTAATCTGCTCGCGGTACTTTTCCTGAATTTTTTCACGCGCCCCTTCCAAGGTAAGGCCGGTGACTTCGATCGGCTCTAAATCTGGGAGGATGAGCTTCCCCCCCGCTACACGATACCCCACAAGCGCCCCGATCTTTTGTACGGCTTCGCTAATGTCTGTGCGTGTGGGGTGGTAGATGGCGATCTGCAAAATGTCTCCCTCTTGAATCACGTCGTGATACTCGTCAAGATGCTGAGGAGAGAGTGTTCCGAGATCTTTTCCCGTGAGTTGAAGCACAGAGAATTTACCCTCGCGGATTTTATAGGAGTCCATCACAAACTCATCAGCACCCAAAACATCTGAGCCACGGTAGGGAGGATTAGAGCAGCCGTAGAGTAGGAGCAGGGTTAGTGATAGGAGAAGAGCTCGCATATAATCGCGTCAATTTGTTACAAGAAGTTGCTTGGTATAGCCGATTCTAGCCTTTTGGAGCAATATGACAAAGCGCATCTTCATCACAGGTATTGCAGGGTTCATCGGATTTCACCTCGCGCTTTTTCTTAAAAGGCGAGGGGATTTCGTCATTGGATGCGATCACTTTAATAGCTACTACGACCCCCTCCTAAAACGAGAGCGCGCAAAAAAATTGAGTGAAGCGGGAGTCGCTTTTTCCGAAACCGACATCTGTGAGAAATCTTTTCTAAAAGAGGCGCTTGCAGAAAATCAGATCACACATCTTGTTCACCTCGCAGCACAAGCAGGTGTCCGCTACTCGATCCAAAACCCAGAACCGTATGTGCATACCAATCTTGAAGGCTTTGTGAATGTGATGGAAGCTGCGCGCGCGACCAGAGGAATCCGTTTTATCTACGCCTCATCTTCATCAGTCTATGGCTTAAATAAAAAAATTCCCTTTTCAGAAAGCGACACGACCGACCAGCCTGCAAATCTATATGGCGCGACCAAAAAATCTAACGAACTGATTGCCCACGCCTACCATCATCTCTATGGCATCCCCGTCACAGGTCTGAGATATTTTACCGTCTATGGTCCCTGGGGCAGACCCGACATGGCCTACTTCTCCTTTACACGCGCAATTTTGGCAGGTGATCCAATACCAGTGCACAATCATGGGAAGATGCAGCGCGACTTCACCTACATCGACGATATTGTGCAAGGAACCGTCTCGTCGATCGACCTCGGAGCTCCATGCGAGATTTTTAACTTGGGAAATAACAAGCCAGAAGACCTTCTTTCTCTTATTTCTTACATTGAGGAGAAGACCCAGAAAAAAGCAAAAATCAAATTTTTACCCATGCAGCCAGGCGAAGTTCTTACCACCTACGCCGACATCACAAAGAGCCAAAAACTCCTCAAATACGCACCAACAACAAGCTTGAAGGAAGGGATTGGGCAGTTTGTGGACTGGTTTCTTGCATACAACAAATAAAAAACGCTTTGGACTTAAAGTCCAAAGCGTTTTCCATCTTGCTTAAATCAACCTGAAAACGCCCGCGACTTCTCGCTCCTGTCTTCGCGCATTTTTGTTAACCATGTATTACATGCATTAAATTCTAACCCCACTACTCTATTTGCCTTCTTTGTTAGTTTTACGAGCTGGAGATAATTGTGCCGAGGCTTTTCATTTATTGTTTCTTCCAGATGTTGACGCCGATTTTCAGCTCTGAGCGCAAAAAATCCAACCACAGTCAAAGAGACTAAGAAGGCAATAAGGTAAGCACCCATTTTCCCTAGCATCGCCGCTTTTCCTTCCGGATAACGAAACACCTTTTCTGGATGACTAATCACCGTAACAATACCACTTAAGCAGCTTGGGCTGCCGACAGACTCCTTAACAAAAGGCATCGGTAGCGGGCGCTTCCAACATTTTGAACCTTGCGCCACCATGATTGCAATTTCGTTATCGAGCACTTGACAGTGGGCATGATAACGATCGGCTCTTAGGCTAGCTGAATCGGAAGCTCTCTGCTCCGCCGGACTTAATACATATGACATATTACCTCTCTTATTATCGATTTATTTGTAACACAGAAATTATTATATATTAATAAGCTTTATTTTACAATTAATTATTTGATCCTGTGGACTTTTCATATCTAGCTGAAGGTGAGCCGCTTACAAATAGGGCACGCCTCTACTTTGTGCCCTCTTGCAGGACAATACTTGCGGGCGTAATAGATGATCTGGAGGTGCACCTTTCTCCAGCTGTTTCTGGGAAAAAGGCGTTTAAGATCGCGCTCGGTCTGGACCACATTTTTACCGCGGCTTAAATCCCAGCGTTCTGCGCAGCGGTGAATATGAGAATCTACTGGAAAAGCAGGCTTTCCAAAGGCTTGCGCCATGACGACAGAGGCTGTCTTATGACCCACCCCAGGAAGCGCCTCTAGGCCTTGAAAGGTTTTTGGAACCTTGCCCCCGTGGCGGTCGATGAGATCGTGCGAAAGCTGCCATATCGCCCGCGCCTTCGCATTACTTAGACCACACGTTCGGATGATCTCCTGGATCTCTTGGACCGATAGTTTGATCATCTCTTGGGGTGTACGTGCCTTTGCAAAAAGTTTTGGCGTCACCAGGTTGACGCGCACATCCGTGCACTGTGCCGAAAGAAGCACAGCAATCAACAACGTGTAGGGATCACGATGTTCCAGGGGAATCGTAGGCGAAGGAAAGAGCTTTTGTAAGATCTGTCGAACAGCGCTGGCGCGCTCTTTTTTTGTTATCATCTGCAATCAGCGCGCTATTTAATACCTGTAATCTCGTCGGATCTTTTTTGCAGGAATGAGAATTTTTTCCCCCGAGATCAGACGATAAATATCATCTTCATGTTTCTTAATCCAAAGCGCCAGACGCGCCTCTAGGCGAATGGTTTTGGTCGGAGGCCTCTTTTTGGAACCTTTTGGTCTACCAGCGCCGGTGCGAATTCCCCCGCGCCCTTTTGTCTTTTTCTCAACGTGTTTTTCAAGGCGACTGTCTAGTCGGTGAAGGATAAACTCGCGTAAATATTTGGGGTAATTTTCAACGACCTCTTGCTCTGATCTTCCCCCATATTCCACTGGATAGAGACGATGAGAGAAGACCCATTCCCCCACTTCTTTGTCAAACCAGGGCGTGATTTTTCCAACCTCTTTTAAGGCCGCTTTTAAATGCGCATTTATTTCTTTTTGGGTGGCCATGTTAACCCTCTTTCTTCACATAATCGTTGAGTTTTGCGAACACTAGTTGCAGAAACCTCTCTCTTTCTTCCTTTACCATGTTCGATCTTAATCGCACAAAGAAAGCCGTTTTCGGGATTGTACAAGTTAAAATCGATTCCTCCCTTTTCCAAGCGCCATCCTAGAATACGCAAATATCTCATATACACATGTTCCGGAATCGGCTTCGCCATGTCTCCTCACAGAAAAAAGCAGTTTAGCATATTTGATTAATTGTGACAAGAATTCAAATCCTAAGGGCCTATTTCCCGACACAAAATTTTGAGAAGATGGCAGATAGTATATCTTCGGTAATGTTGGTGCCTATGATTGTGCCGAGCGCGCTTAGAGCTCGCCTCATCTCGGAGGAGAGAAATTCCGGGGAGACTCCCCCTTGGAGCCCTTGGATTAACTGGGCGAGCGCCTCCTCTGCCTCAAGGAGCGCCTGGCGCTGCCTCATCGAAGTGATCAGCACCTCCTCTTTCGAAGGCGCGCCGTTTTGCCAGATGAGCTGCTCGATCGCATTTTTTAACTCTTCTAACCCTGTCCGCTCTTTTGCTGAAACCGAAATAGTAGTGATCCCATCGACCCTAGAAGGTCCGTTGGAAAGAAGGTCGATCTTGTTCCAGATGAGGATGGCTTTTTTCTTACGCGCTTGTGCAAGTAGCTCGGGGTCTTCAATCCCGCGTGTCGCATCAAATACGAGAAGAACGAGATCTGCATCTTCAAGCGCGGCTTTCGATCGGGCAATTCCTTCCCGTTCAATTCTCTCCTCTGTTGCGCGGATGCCTGCCGTATCGATGAGTCGAAAATTTAGCGCGCCCAGAGAGAGCTCTTCCTCGAGAAGATCGCGCGTGGTTCCAGGTATTTCAGTAACGATTGCACGCTCTTTTTTTAAGAGGGCGTTCATGAGCGATGATTTCCCCGCATTAGGCGGGCCGATAAGAGAGAGCGAAAAGCCTTGATGCAGTTTTTTTCCTTCATGAAATGAGCGGGAAAGCTTTCCTATTCTTGTTTGAATTTGCGTAAGCGTAGCAAGAATGTCTTCTTGAGATGCAAATTCGAGTCCCTCTTCGGGAAAATCGACCCAGGCTTCCAAGATCGCCGCAATGTCTACAAGCTCTTTTTGAAATGCCGCAATCTCCTTTGAAAGGACCCCATGGAGCTGCTGTTCCGCAAAATGTAGCGCAAGCTCGCTTCGGGCTGAAATCAGCTCTTGCACAGCTTCGGCTTGCGCAAGATCCAGCTTGCCGTGCATGAAGGCTTTATAGGTAAACTCCCCGGGCTCTGCAAGCCTCGCGCCAGCACGGAGCACCGTCTCTAACACCTTGCGCGTGATGAGGCTTCCCCCGTGGCAATGGATTTCGATCGTATCCTCGCCTGTATAGGAGCGAGGGGAATGCATAGGAAGAAGAAGCACCTCATCAATAAAAGCGCCCTGTTCATCGACCACTTTTCCCACATGCGCAGTATGGCTTTTGTACTCCTTCACAGGGCCTGAAAAAACGCGGTCTCCAACAGAGATAGCGTCTTTGCCAGAAATGCGAATGATCGCAACGCCCCCCTCTCCAGGAGGAGTTGCAACCGCCGCAATCGTCTCATCTAAATCGCGCAAACGATGAACAAAATTTTTCATGAACAACTAAACAAATTTTTTGGTTTGACCATTATAGCCTAACCCCGCGAAAAGCGCATCCTGTAAAGCCGAAAGAAAATCCCACCACAGAGCCACAGAGTAAGATGAGGTTGCACAGAGGAAGAAAGAGAGAGGAATCTTTTTTTGCGGGAGGAGCAAAAAAAGAACACTCCTGCTGCTATCCGCAGCAAATAAGAAAAAGATTTGTTTATTATGCATTTTTGCCGCGGATAGCGGCAGGAGCTTTTTTTGTTTTGTTCTCCCCAAAACAAAAAGAAAACCTCCCTCTTACCTCATCTTCCTCTGTGTCTCTGTGGTGGGATTTTTTTCTTTCTAGTGTTTTTTGGGGAGGGCGAACAATGACATGAACGCGCAGGCGATAAGAATATACATCGGCATGTAGGGATCGCCGGTGATCTTGGTGAGGGAGAGGGCAAGAAACGGGCTCGATCCGCCCACTACTACGTTAGCGATATTATAGCTGATTCCCACGCTCGAATAGCGGACAGCGGGTGGGAAGAGCTCGCAGAGGAGTTTCGGCAGAAGCGCAAACTGTACTGTCAGCGCAATAACCATGATAATTTTTAAGAAAAGAAAGAGAGGGAAGTGGACCTGCATTCCAAAATAATACAAGGGATAAGCAAGAACAATGACCAATAAGCAGCTGCCAATCCAGAGAACCCTGGTATAGCTTTTGTCACCAAGCCACCCTAAAAACGGAAGGCATACATTTGAAAGCACAATCAAAAAAAGCGTAATGAGCAGCTCGTTACCCCAGACCGTTCTTTGGATTTCTGACGCATAGAGAGGAGAGAAGATGAACACAAGGTACCAACCCGCGACTGTGAGTGCGGTTAAGAAAAATGCCCTGATCATGGGTCTTCTATGTTTTTGGAATGAGTCCCAGACTGGATGTGACGAGATCTTGCCTTCTTTTTTCAGTGTATTAAAACTGGGCGTCTCTTCGATCTTTCTACGGAGATACCAGCCTCCAAAACCGATCAATCCTCCAATGATAAAGGAGATGCGCCAGCCCCATTCTTCAATTTGATGATGTGTTAAACAGTTCTCTAAGAGAAGAAATTCACTAATGCTGAGAATTGCGCCGATCTGCGACCCAAAAAAAACCAAGCTGCCCATCATCCCTTGACGATTTGGCGGAGAGATCTCGTACAGATAGCACATGGCGCCGGTAAATTCGCCCCCTGTGGGTATGCCTTGAAGAAGGCGCAGCGTGAGGATGAGAAGCGGCGCCATGATCCCGATCTGGATGTAAGTGGGAACACATCCAATGAGAAATGTAGGAATTGTCATCAGAAAAATCGAACTAACTAGAGCAATACGTCGTCCCGCTTTATCTCCCAAATAACCAAATAGAATTGCACCAAAAGGGCGTGAAAGAAATCCAATTGCAATCACAAGAAGGGCCTGAACGAGCGACATTCCCTGAATATCGGAAGGAAAAAAGAGGTTGGAAAAAAGAGGCGTAAAAAGGATGTAAAGATAAAATTCGTACCATTCAAGGGCATTTCCGACCATGGTTGCGCCAATCGAAAGAGCAAGCTGCTTCTTAGATAACATTTTTAAATTTGCCGAAGCGCTAGTGTGATTAGCTCTGAGAGATCGGGTGTTTTTTCACGACTATCCAGCACCTGTTTAATGGCTCGCTGCGAGCGAGGTAACGGATAGCCGAGGTTGATGAGCGCTGCGATCGCATCTTCTGCTATGCTGCCTCCCCCTGACAAAGCGGCAGCTGGAAATTTTTGGACACGATCTTTGAGCTCGATGAGTAGACGCTCTGCTGTCTTTTTTCCAATTCCTGGAATTTTACACAGCCTAAGTGCATTTTTTTGTGAGATGGCAGACTGAAGTTCTGCAAGCTCCATGTGACCAATAATTGCGAGGGCAGTTTTTGGTCCGACACCCGAAATTCCATTGAGCTGTTCGAAAAGATCGCGCTCCTGCTCCGTGACAAATCCAAAATAGCGATGGCTGTCCTCTCGGATGTGAGCGTGCACGAAAAGGAGAACCTCTTTTCCTATAGGAGGGAGTTTCGTGTAACTATTGAACGGAATGTAGAGTCGATAGCCCAAACCGTTCACTTCTATTGAGACTTTGTCGGGTCCAGCGGCGCTGAGTTTTCCTCGGATATATTCTAACATTCGGGCTCCTTAAAGTGTGGGCATGACAAATTGCAAGCGCAAGAGCATCTGCGGCATCTTCTGGTTCTGGCATCACAGGCAGCTTAAGAAGAAGCTGTGCCATTTTTTGGACTTGGATTTTACTTGCACCTCCATGTCCCACAACAGCAAGCTTTGCCTCTTTCGGTGCATATTGGATCACGGGCACGCCTTTTTTTGCTGCGGCAAGAAGCACACAAGCGCGCGCCATCCCCAACTTCATTGCGCTCTGCACATTTTTATAAACAAACTGTGTTTCGACAGCAACAGCCCCGGGTTGATGCTTTTCAATTAAATGGCTAATGCCGTCGAAGATAATAAGATAACGCTCCTCCTGAGAAAGCTTTGGCGAAGGGCGGATTGTCCCAAAATCTAAAGGGGCGTACCCGTGGTTCAAAACCTGAATTAGACCATACCCTGTGACGCGCGTTCCCGGGTCAACTCCCAAAATTATCATATACAATGAAGGTATACCCTAAGTTTAGAATAAAAGAAGAGCGAAGAAGGATCGGGCGCGCTCGCGGGCACGAAAAAAAATTTTTTGATTATAGAGGGTCCCTTTCTTTCTCTCTTTCGTGCCCCTGCCCGTGCCCGCGAGCGTGCCCG
>JBIOJU010000009.1:0-14178 GCA_044451165.1 Chlamydiales bacterium
ATCTTTTACACTAGTCATCAGAAAGCTTGTCTCTTGCAGCTTGCACACGCGCAGTGCAACCCGAGTGAAGGCAGAGTCGTTAAAGCAGACACGGCTAAAATCACATTTTTCGAAGTGCATATTGCTAAATTTAAGACGTGTCAAATCGGGCGTATCTCGAAAATTTACGTCTTTCACGTGACTTGAGATTCCCCTCTGTATGAAAATTGCTTCCACATCCACAAGGATAGAACGTTCGTTTTTTACGCGCGCTGCATCAATTTCTCCATAGAGATTGAACCAGCCAGCTTGCGAAAGCTGCTTTCCAAAGTAGTTGCGTTGCAAAGTTTGTAGATGTGGACGCGCCGAATAGATGCGGATAGATGCTAATAGAATGGCTGCAATGATCTCGGGAAGATGCGCAAGACCTTCTCTACTATGTTCCTGATATGCCTTGCCGATTTCAGTTGCCGCTTGAACGAGAAGCGAAAGCGCGATCCATTCGACACTTGTCACCCAGACAGATGCGATGTAGATGAGCTGAGAGAAAATCAAGCCCATCGTCTTTATCGCCTCGACTCCTTCGAGATTTCGGAGATTTATGAAAAGCGTAGAGAGGTTGAGGCAAAGTTGATAAGCGTTGGATAAGACAATCTGTCCGAGCGGAAAAAGGATGCTTAACGCCGTTGAGGTTACAACCGCAATGAGATGAAAAGATTTATAGCCAAAGATGAGCCAGCTATCATCTGCATAATCATTGCTGATCTCCTGCACAATTGTTCCAGCCTGGAAGCTACCCATCCCGACAGAAGCAATCATACCTGTCACGCTGTGCAAGCAAAAAAACGGAAGAGCGATCTTAGCCACCCTTTCGAACGTCACGTTTTCGATAGAATCCGTGTCTTGCAATAAGGGATCTATTCTTCTATTGGGATCAAAATTAATCATGCCGAAGCATGATAACTATCATTCTATAAAATTAGAATAATTAAAAAACTAAATTATCATAATTAAGTTTAAAGGACTTTTTGCAAAATCAATTCTCAACCATAAGAAAGAATTTCAACCACCGAGAACACCGAGAGCACGGAGAAAAAAAAGTAAATATTATCATTCTTCATCTCGGTGCTCTCGGTGTTTATTTTTCAGGTCCAGTTCAATGATCTTCATTGTGCGCTGGGTGGAACCTTGAACCTCTGAAGCGGCGCGCAGGCAATTGTTGTGCATTTCTTGCCACTTATTGGATTTGAATAGAAGTAGGCCCAGCACTATCTCTGGAAGCTGCTCTAGCGTTACCTGCGCGCCGCAGCGCCTTTCTAGAACAAGTTCAACGAGGTCTTGTTGACCGTGCATATGAGGGCCAAAAAGAACAGGTAGCCCCACTTGAATAGGTTCAAAGATGTTGTGTCCTCCCACATGCGAAACAAAGCTTCCGCCAACGATGGCGAGATCAGCAATTTGATAGCAGCGCGTAAGAAGTCCCATTGCATCGATGAGAATCAGGCGCTCATCTCCCCTCTTCTTGGCACGCTCGGAATAAAGCAAAACTGACTGGCCTTCTTCCCGCATCTCATGAGCCACTTTCGCAAAGCGTTCAGGATGGCGCGGGACGAAAATCAGTTTGAGGGTAGGAAGCTTGTCCAAAAGAGGCTTAAGAACAGAAAACAGCTCTTTCTCCTCGGGCGCATGCGTCGAGCCGATCACAATCACCTGCTCACCCTCGCGTATCCCAAGCTCTTGTTTGAAATTTGCCTTTTCCTGTTGATTGATGAAAGGCGCAGCCAGATCCAGTTTTAGATTTCCTGTAACGCGGATTCTCTCATTTGGAACGCCCAGTTTCATAAAACGCTCTTGAAAGCGCACATCTTGAAGACAAAACAGATCGATGTTTGAGAAGAGTTTTCTCGCAAAAGGCTTGATCCATAAAAAGCGTTTAAAAGAACGCTCTGACAGCTTGCCGTTCACAAGCGCAATCTTCCCTCCCGCAGCTTTCACCTCTTTGAGCAGGTTGTACCAAAACTCTCCCTCTACTAACAGAAAGAGATCCGGTTCAATGCGCCGTACGATTCTTCTGATAAGAAAAGAAAAATCGAGCGGTAAGTAAAAGTAGTTTTCTGCGCCGGGTAGCGCACGCATGGCCTCTGCATGACCTGTTTCAGTCACAGAGGAGATTTGAAAAGAGGCACGGGGAAATTTTTTACGTAGCGCATGGTAGAGCGAAGAAACTGCGCGCGTTTCTCCTACTGAGACCGCATGGATCCAGATGGTGGTCTTATCTCCTCGTGCTTCAGGAAGAGTGAGTCCAAGCCGCGCACGCAAGCTGTTTTTGTATTTTCCATGCCGCACCCTCAGCCAAAAAAGCCGTGGTAAGGCGATGATCCCAATTAAAAAAAGGAGAAAGTTGTAAAAGATGCTAAGCATTCGTGATCACGAGATTCATCAGCTTGTTAGGCACAAAAACCACTTTTTCGATCGTGCCCACAAGATGTTTTGCAATCTGCGGCTGCGCCTGGATGAATTTTAGAAGTTCCTCTTCTGACTTGTCCTTCGGAAGCTCCCACCTTCCCCGCAATTTGCCATTCACTTGGATCACGTACACCACGGTGTCATCGATGAGATAGAGAGGGTCCACTTTGGGAAAAGGGACATAGGTCACACTCTCCTTGCCTCCAAGATGTTGCCACGACTCCTCTGCAATGTGTGGCGCAAAGGGAGAGAGCACTTGAATCGCCATTTTCAGCACACTTTTCGGATACGTTGAAAGAGGAGAGAAGCTGTTCACAAACTCCATCATCTTCGCGATCGCCGTGTTGAATTGGAGCGCTTCAATATCTTTTTCGACGCAAGCGACTAGGCGGTGTCCCAACTTAAGTGCCTCTTGTGTCTCATCCTCACTCACCTTTGATGAGGTGATCAGATCGTAGAAACGGTTGAGAAAACGCTTGCACCCATTCACTGCATCGGTGTTCCAGAGCTTTTCTTTGTCAAAGGGACCCATGAACATCTCATAAAGTCGAAGAGCATCTGCGCCAAACTCCTCAATCATCTCGTCGGGTGTCACGCCATTCAGTTTAGATTTGGACATTTTTTCAATTTGCACCTCCAGCTTTTGCTGTGTACCAATTTGCAAAAAGTCTCCCTGCTCTTCGCGCACCTCATCTGGAGAGAGATAAGCTCCACCAGGTAATCTGTAAGAGGGGGCAATCACAAGCCCTTGATTGCGCAGTGTTTGAAAAGGTTCAGGCGTACTCACCAGATGACAATCGAAAAGCACTTTATGCCAAAACCGTGCGTAGAGAAGATGCAAAACAGCATGCTCGACACCGCCAACATAAAGATCTACAGGCATCCAGTATTTTTCAATTTCAGGGTCCCATGCGAGCTTCTCATTCATCGGATCGCAAAAGCGGAGGTAGTACCAGCAGGAACCGGCCCATTGCGGCATGGTGTTTGTTTCGCGCCAGGCTCTTTTACCCGTTTTAATATCCACGATCTCTACCCAATCGCGGGCTTGTGCAAGGGGGCTCTCTCCTGTCTCTAGCGGTTTGTAATTTGTGAGTTGTGGAGGCGTGAGAGGAAGTTCATCCAGCCCAAGCGCACGCTTACTCCCATCCTCAAATTGAAGAATTGGAATCGGTTCTCCCCAATATCTCTGTCTGGAAAAAAGCCAGTCGCGCAGTTTATAGCTAATAGCAGCCTCTCCTCTCCCATGAGAAGCGAGCCAAGAGATGATCCTCTTTTTTGCTGTGGGCACATCCATCCCATCGAGAGAAAGATCTCCATATGAACTATTGATCATCGCTCCTTCGCCAGGCCAGCAGCGCCTGCCTGCGAGGATTTCTACGCGAAAATCCTCTTCTGACAGCCCTTCTAGAAGAGCTCCCTCTTCGCCGGTAATGCGAGGATCTATCACGGGTTGAATGATCAGATCATATTTTTTTGCGAACACAAAGTCGCGTACGTCATGCGCAGGAACTCCCATCACAGCTCCTGTGCCGTAATGGATCAGAACATAGTCGGCAATCCAGATGGGGATCCAGCGATCGGTCACAGGATTGCGGGCGTACGCTCCTGTCCAAACTCCTGTTTTGTCCTTCTCAAGCTCTGTGCGTTGCAGCTCGCTTTTTGTGAGCGTCTCTTTTTGGTAGGCTTCAACCCTCTGCCGGCACTCTTCAGTAACGATCTCGGAGACGAGAGGATGCTCAGGCGCAAGCACAAGAAACGTTGCACCAAAAAGTGTGTGGGCAGCCGTTGTGTAGACGTGAATGGGGAGCTTGCTGTCTTTCTCAGCAAACTCAATTTTTGCGCCTTCGCTCCGTCCGATCCAATTGCTCTGCAACTTTTTTAGGCTTTCAGGCCAATCCAGAAGGTCCAGATCTTTGAGAAGGCGGTCGGCGTAGGCCGTGATCTTCAAAACCCACTGCCTTAGCGGGCGGCGCTCAACAGGATACCCCCCCTCTTTTGACTTTCCATTTTCCACCTCTTCGTTTGCAAGCACCGTGCCAAGAGCGGGACAAAAGTTGACCTGCATCTCTGCTTCGTAGGCCAGCCCCTTCTCATAGAGTTTAGTGAAAATCCACTGGGTCCATTTGTAGTAGGTGGGATCGCTTGTTGCGACCTCACGGCTCCAGTCGTAGCTGAATCCTAAAGATTTTAGCTGTCTACGGTAGGTGTTGATGTTGCGCTCGGTCGTGATAGCGGGGTGTGTGCCAGTTTTGATGGCATACTGCTCTGCAGGAAGTCCAAAGCTATCCCAGCCCATCGGGTGAAGAACGTTGAATCCCTTTTGTCTTTTGTATCGTGCGATGATGTCGGTGGCTGTGTAGCCCGTCACATGGCCGACATGCAACCCCGCTCCGGAAGGGTAGGGAAACATATCGAGAACATAGTATTTTGGCTTGGCATGATCGACATCTGCCTTAAAAATCTCTTGGTCTTCCCAAAATTTTTGCCACTTTGCTTCGATCCGCGCGTGGTCATACCGCTGCTTTTCCATAAAGGCCAAAGTATAAAGGCTGAAGGATAAAAAAGAGAAGAGAGATCGCGCACGGGCGCGCATGCTGTTACCCATCAGTTGGTCACAAGATGAACGATTGCAAGAATAATCAAAGCTATAAAACGAGCGGGTAAAAAACATGATATGAAGGATAAATAACGATACGAATGATAGAAAATATTTCGGCTGAAATTTCCCCTCTTCTATACCCAAACAACCTGAAAAGTTGGGGATTTGACAAGGAGGCTCCTCAGATTTTTCAGCTGCGACGAGTGGCATTGTTGATAGACAAGGCACGAGGAGTAGATGAAAAATCTGAGGTAAAGCCGACGCGGTCAAAGCCCAAGTTTTCAGGTTGTTTGGGTATATATCATCACATCATTAATTTATCCTTCATATCATGGTGTCTTGTCGCTCGTACACACGGGTAAATAGCATGCGGCGACGGGCACATTTACGGGGAACGGAAGAGGAAAGGCTAAAAACTTCTTTCTTTCGCGACCGCGCCCGAGCCACTGTGCGTGCCCGATCTTCCCCTCCTCTTTTTCCTTTCTCTTTTAGTGATTGCGAAAATCAGGGGAGAGACGGTATGTTCGATGGCGGTATGCAAGAGACTATTGCCCTAAAAAAACATAAGATCATTTTGAGCGATTACGATTATCGCCACGACATTGAAAATCGCCTTGTCATGGCGGAGTTCTCTTCGCACGACTTTGCCGTACTGGAAGAAATTTTATATAGCCCTCTTAGCATCTCCCTCAAACAACTCTCGACCAACCTCTCAATTGAAGAGAGCGCCATCCGATCGATCCTGAAAAAACTCAGTAAAACCGGTTTGCTTGCTGTCCAGGGGGACCTGATCGCCATTGATAAAGAAATGCGCAAATATTTTGAATCACAGATTCTAAAATTTGAAGAAGATTTTTATCCCGGTATCGAATATCTCCAAGGCCTTTTGCGTAAAGTGCCTATCCAAGTTCTCCCCAGCTGGTACTCAATTCCTCGGACTTCAAACAACATCTTCGACTCTCTGATTGAAAAATATTTAATCACACCACAAGTTTATCAGCGATACCTCGAAGAACTCACTTTTACAAATGAGACCTTGTCTGGGATTGTCCGGGACGTGCATAGAGCTCCCGAGTACAAAGTCCGCGCCACAGACATCATCAAAAAATATGGCCTATCTCACGAGCAATTTGAAGAAGATCTTCTGCTTCTTGAATTCCATTTTGCCTGCTGCCTTCGCTATGAAAAAAATGGCGAGAAGTGGGAAGAGGTAGTCACCCCATTTCACGAATGGCGAGAACATCTTCTTTTTCTCCAGGAGACCGAGCCAAAACCCATTGAGAAAACAAACGAGATTGTGCGCACGCGGACAGAAGATTTCTCCTTCGTCCAGGACATCAGCTACATTCTCAATCACGCAAAAAAGCAGCCCATCCCCATGACGGGTGATCTTCCGGAGAAAAGTTTCCTTCCTACACTTGCAGCAAAATGCAAAGGTTTAAAAGAAAAAGACTCCGAATTTCTACCTTACGTGAGACGGCTTATCAAAAAACTAAGGCAACTGGGATTTGCAGAAGTGGTCGATGGCAACTTTTGCATGCTAGAGACGGCACAAGAGTGGCTTTCGATGACTCTTGAGCATCGCGCGCTCCACCTCTATCGCCACCCTCTCAATCGTCTTCTCACCGTTAACCTTCCGGAAGCTCTAACGCACGACCGCCCCGTCCGTGAAGCTGAAAAGAGCATTCAACGGGTTCTTCAAGCCGGTTGGATCTATTTTGACGACTTTTTTAAAGGCGTCCACGTCTCCGTTACGCCAGAAAATTATGTGATGTTAAAAAAGAGCGGAAAAACTTGGAAATACTGCCTTCCTCACTATAGTGACGAAGAGGCATCCCTCATCAAAGCCACCATTTTTGAATGGCTTTTTGAGTCTGCAATCACGGCAACCGGCACCCATGAAGAACGAGACTGTTTTTGTGTAACGGTCTTCGGTCAATCACTGTTTGGATAGAGTTATCTTGTGAAAAAGAGAAAAGAGGGCGAACTGGTCTCCAACCGCAAGGCCTCCCACGACTATGAGATTTTAGAAACATTTGAAGCGGGTATTGTTCTCCTTGGGACAGAGATTAAATCTCTACGAAACCATGGCGGAAGTCTGCAAGATGCCTATGTGATTGTTCCAAATCAAAATGTGATCCTCAAAAATTCTTCGATTGCCCCCTACCTCATGGGTGGAGTTTATAATCACGAAGAAAGACGCGAGAGAAAGCTGCTTTTGCACAAGCGGGAAATTGCAAAGTTAAAAGATCTCTCAACTCAAAAAGGTTTAACGCTGATCCCTCTCTCTTTCTATCTCAAAAACGGGTATGTCAAAGTCAAAATTGGAGTCGCGCGCGGCAAAAAATCCTATGATAAGCGCGCCGCTCTCAAAGCACGCGAAGACAAAAGATCGATCGACCGCGCCCTCAAAGGAGAATGAGAAGACCGGGCAGGGGCATGTGCACGTTTACGGGCACGCCAAAAAGAATAAAGAAAGATCAATTCTAATCCCCGGACGCCTTCCCTCTCTCTTTCGTGCCCGTAAACATGCCCGTGCCTGTGCCCGATCTCTTCTTTGTTCTTGAAATCTTCGGTTGACGTTTCTTGGCGCGTTCTACTAACATGATTCTCATGACAACAACTAGCACTGCTACCATGAAGGCGCTTGTTTCGCGCCTAGATCTTATTTCTCTCATCAGCAAGATTCAGAGCACTGTTTCTCCAAAACCTGCGATACCCATTTTGGGAAACGTACTGATTGAAGCGCAAGATGACGAGCTTGTCCTCAGCACAACAGATTTAACAGTCAGCATGCGCGGACATGTAGATGCTAAAGTCGCAGAGGAAGGCGCGATCACGCTTCCTGCGCGCCGGTTTTTTCAACTCGTACGTGAACTCACCACTCCCTACATTGAACTTCATGCCTCGACGCCAGAAGTTGCCTACATCAATGCGGGAAGTTCCCATTTCAAAATTCAAGGCATGCACAAAAGTGAATTCCCAGCACTTCCCGACCTCACGTCGGAAACACATTTTGTGATGAGCTGTGCTGCTTTGAAAGAGATGCTACTCCGTACAGCCTTCTCTTCTGCACGCGAAGATAGCCGTCAGGTGTTAAATGGCCTACTTCTACAAATGACATCCAATTTGGCGACCATTGTGGCAACAGATGGTAAACGTCTAGCAAAGGCTCACACTGTTGTAGAGTATCCAAGTCAGACTGTACAGACGCATATTATCCCGATTAAAGCCGTCGATGAAATCGTGAAAATTTTGGAGACAAAAGAGGATGCATGCAAGTTAACCCTCATGCGTGACAGAATTGCAGTCGAGGCGGAAAACGCAACACTCATCACAAAACTCCTCTCCGGCCAATTCCCAGACCTCTCGCGCATCATTCCAGAAAGAAGTAAAACACCCGTTATCTTACACCGCGAAGAACTCATCTCCCTCCTGCGCCAAATCTCCCTTTTTATCAGCGAAGGAAATAGCTCTGTTCGGTTCACATTTACCAGTGGAATGCTCCACATCTCTGCAATGAGCGGAGAGATTGGCGAGGGTACAGTCAGCATGCCTGTGAATTATGCGGGTGAAAGACTGGAACTTGCTTTTAACCCCCATTATTTCCTCGATATTTTGCGCCACTGCAAAGATGAGACCGTACTTTTTTCGATCAGCGGCCCTTACAATCCCGGACTCATCACCGACTCTTCCAGCGCACTCTTCGTGATCATGCCAATGCGACTGAATGAGAATTGAGAAGATCATCCTCTGGCAGTTTCGCAACTACGCCAATAGGGCGATCTCTTTTCATCCTCGAACAAATTTGATTCGTGGGGAGAACGCACAAGGAAAAACCAACCTCCTTGAAGCGATCTATTTTCTATCCACAGGCCGCTCCTTTCGGACCTCTCATCTCGCTGATCTAATCCCCTTCAATCATGCTTTCTTTCAATTGGAAGCACATTTTATAAAAGACGGCGTCTCGCAATCGCTCAAAGCCTCTTTTGACGGGCAGACGCGCAGGCTTTCGCATAACGAGACACACTTCTCCTCCTTTTCTCCTCTACTAGGTCTGCTGCCCATTGTGATGATTGCACCGCAAGATCTGACCCTCATCACAGGGGCGCCAGCAGACAGAAGACGTTTTCTTGATCTCATGCTCGCACAAAGCGACCCTCTTTATGTCCACTATCTCATGCGCTATCTGAAAGCGATGAAGCAGAGAAATGCGCTACTACGCAATAAAAAGATTGAGACGATCGATGCCTGGGAGTATGCGATGGCGCAGGCGGCCTGCTATCTTTACAAAAAAAGAAGGGAGGGAATCGCACAACTCACCCCCCTTGCGCAAAGCTCTCTTCATGCTCTCTCTTTCGGTGAGGATCAACTCACTATTCTCTATCAACCCACCCTAGCTGAAAGTGAGACCCATTCGGTAGAGACACTTACACAATCATGGGCAAAGAGTCGTAAAAGAGAGCTTCTATTTGGTACAAGCCTCATCGGACCCCACCGAGATGAACTTCTCCTATCGGTAAATGGAAAATTGGCGCGAAATTATTGTAGCGAAGGACAAAAACGGTCGCTTGTTACAGCGTTACGTCTTGCAGAGTGGAAGCGCCTAAAGGCTCTTTCGGGATATTCGCCTCTCCTTTGCATCGATGATTTTGGCATCCACCTCGATGCGAAGCGCTACCATCTCATTCAAAAAGAGATGCAAGGATTAGACCAGGTCTTCTTAACGACACCCCTGCTTTTAGAAGAGAGCACCCCCGCAGACCAGACTCTCTTCATCAAACAAGGACAAATTTCTAATGAGGAACTTTCGAGTCATCTTCAGCAAGGCTAAGCTGAACCGCTAAGAGATAATCTGGATCATTCTCCTCTGCTGCGATGCTTTGAAATCTAGTGGACTCATACTGCTGCTGTTCACTCTTGTTTAGACGAAAGGTATTTAATCCTTGACTGAAGGCTTTTAAATTGAATGTCGCTGGATTAAACTCCCCTTCCTCGTCATAGAGCATCCCGTCTGATGCGATAGTCAGCTTCTTTATGGGGCGACTTGCTTCGCTTAACAGTGCACTGAGAGCTGACTTATCTTTGTAGGGCGTTTGTGGTCGCATCGGCCGCTTTGTTGCAAGCGGATGAGACTCTTTTTTTGGTGATGTGGGAGTCAATGTAGGTTGAGGCAGGACAATCCACTCACTCAGAGGATTCGTCTGGCTAAACAGTTGATCAGCAGACTCCTTCAACTCTTTTACCATGTTTTCCAGCGCCTTGGCTTTTTCGGGACCGGATGCTCCATTGAAAATTGCACGACCTATTTTGTTAACTAGCTCGGTGACTAAATCATCCTCGGCGAAAGGAAGAAAAATATCTGTGAATAGCCTTTCTGCTTGAATCGTTTGGTTGTTCCTGAGATGTACGGCAATTTTATCTGCCTGATTCGCAAAATGAGCATACTGTCTCTCCTGCGTAAGATGTGCAATTCCAGCCATAATTTAAAAAAAATCCTTTTTAAAAAAAATTAGAAAGCCAAAGTTTAATTAATTTGCAAATTTAGAACAATCAAGGAATTGTCCTTATTCAAGATATGAGAGATAAGATTCGGCTAGGGGAAAATTTTTTGAGGTCTCTTCGTGACGTTTAGCGGCAAAGGCGTCGATGAATTTCAGCGCAAGTTTTTTACCTAGCTCTACCCCTTCCTGGTCGAAAGAGTTGATATTCCAGATAAAGCCCTGAAACGCTACCTTATGCTCGTAAAACGCCAGAAGAGCGCCAAGAGTATAGGGATCCAACCTTTGCCCAAGTAAAATACGTGTGGGTCTATTACCAGGAAAAACCTTGTTGGGATTATCGCTCTTCTGTCCCTGTGCAAGCGCCACGGCTTGTGCAAAAAGATTCGACAGAAGCTTCTCCTGAGAAAAAGTCCCTTTGTAGGTAAGGTCCTCTTGGTACTGGCTAGAAACAAAGCCGATAAATTCTAAGGGAACAATCGTTGTTCCTTGATGAATGAGTTGATAAAACGAGTGCTGTCCGTTTGTCCCGGGTTCTCCCCAAATGATGGGACCTGTATCAAAATGGGTCCGTTTTCCCTTTTTATCAATGCGCTTCCCATTGGACTCCATGTCAAGCTGCTGAAGGTGCGCAGGAAAGCGAGAAAGCGCGTGACTATAGGGAATGATTGCTGTCGTAGGATGGCTTAGAAAATTTCGATTCCAGATGCCAAGGAGTGCGGAAAGCAGTGGAAGATTTGTGCGAACATCTGAATGAAGAGCGCCTTTATCCATCGCATTTGCGCCACGTAAAAATTCCAGAAACTGATCCATGCCCAGAGCAAATGCAAGCGCAACTGCTCCCACCATGGAGGTCACTGAGTAGCGTCCGCCGATGTAATCCCAAATGTAAAAAGAGGCTCTATATTCAGAAGGGTTGTCCATGGGGCTCCCTTTGCCCGTAACGGCAAGCAACCTCTCTTTCGGATCAACACCCTCTTTTTTCAGCCACTCCTTTACAATTTCTTGATTGGTAACAGTCTCAAGAGTAGATCCAGATTTAGAGACGACAACAACGAGTGTTTTTTGTGGGTCGACCTGACGAAAAATGGCAGAAGCCTCATCGGGATCGACATTCGAGAGAAAGTGGACGCGGCGCTTAGGTTTTTTGAAAGCCTCAAGCGCAACATAGATCGCCTTTGGGCCAAGTTCTGAGCCGCCAATGCCAATTTGGATAAGATCGGTAAATTCCTCTTTTTCGATCTCCTCTAAAAAATCTCTTAGCTTTTGGAGTTCGGCATAGGCGAGTTTAGCGGCCGCTTGTGCTGCCTGTGAGGCGTTTGGCTGTTCAAAAAAATCACGCATTGCAGTGTGCAGCGCTGGGCGATTTTCACTCTCTACACCTTCAATGAAATTAACCACCTCTCCTGATTGCATCTTCTCCATCTTTAAGAGCGCCTGTGTCTCCTGTGAGAGATCGGTTAACGCAAGCAGCGTCTTCTCATCTACTCTTTCTGTTGCGTAAAACAGTTGAAAGCCGACACCTTCGGCGCGCAAGCTGCCGATGCGACGCGGCGTCAGGGTGTCTTCCAGGGTGAGATCGACAGGGTCTTCAGCAAGTTCTTGTAAACGCGAAAAAGACTTCAGCTTGTCAAAAGTTGCCATAAATATCTATGTAAGCATGTCAGAATACGCCTCATCACGCAAGCTCCTACTTCCGCAAACCCATTTCACCACCGAGCCCACCGAGAGCACCGAGCAGAAGGAGGGGGAAATTGCGGGATGACAGAATGACCACGCTGGTCATCCTATTATTTGCTCTTCATCTCGGTGTTCTCGGTGCGCTCGGTGGTTATTTTTTCCGATTTATTTGTTCTTCATCCATGGGTGTGCTCGCGGTTATTTTTTGATTTGCACATGTGGGAAATGGCTTGTGAAAGAATCGGGAAGCGGGATATTAAACTGCATTTTCTTGTTATTCTCGGGATGGATGAAGCCTAGCTGGTAGGCATGTAGGCAGAGCCGCTTTGCGGGATTTGTTTTGGCACCATACTTTTCATCTCCTGCAATAGGGTGACCCGCCTCACTAGAATGAACTCGGATCTGATTTTTACGGCCCGTTTCAAGCCGGAAGCGCACGAGCGAGTGTGAGCGCCTCTCGCTAATCACCTCATAATGCGTGACGCTAAATTTTCCCTGTTCAGGCGATGCACCGCTATGCATGAAATAATCGGCATCCTCAACGAGGTAACTTTTCCAAGCCCCCTTTTTTTCTGATAAAACCCCTTCGACTATTGCCATGTAGGCGCGCTCAACAGTGTGCTCCTTAAACTGTGCTTGAAGCCCCTTGCGCGCGCTCTGCGTGTATGTGAAGACCATCACACCGGATGTGTCACGGTCAAGGCGCTGTACTGGGTAGACCATACCATTTGCGTGTCTCTTCAAGATGGCGTGCGCACACTGATTGTCAAAATCTGTTGCCACCGAAAGAAGCCCCTCAGGTTTTACCACAACGGCGATGTGCGCATCCTCATACAACAGGCGAATGTCTCCCCGAAGAAATTGCACTTTGGGTCCCACTTCAACCCTTTCCCCTTTTTTGACAAGCTGATTGGCTAAGCGCACAACCTTTCCCTGCACAAACACTCTCTCTTTTTCCAGCCAGGAGCGAAGTGTATTGTTAGAACTCTCCGGAAACCATTTTTTTAAAAGATCGAGGAGTGGCACCTCTTCTTCACATAGAATTTTCATGCAGACGATTTTACCATTTACGACTCAAAAGTTCATCTTTAATATATCCTACTAGCAATCAGACACTTGTGACTTTTTTCTAGACGCATGGTCGCAATTCCGCTATGGTGTTCTAAAATTAACCGGAGATTCACGGATGAATACCAATCGAGAAAAAGCAAGTTATTGCATTGGCCTGGAGACGGGAAAACAGCTGAGAAACCAGTTCAAAGAGATGGACATTCAATTTCTTGTAGACGGCTTACGCGACGGGTTTTCCGCAAGCCAGCCTAAATTGAGCCAAGAAGAGATGACCACGATCCTTAACGCCCTGCGTCAACAGATCGAAACACAGCAGAAGCAGTTTGTTGCACAACTTGCCGCAGACAATAAAAAGAAGGGAGAAGAGTTTCTCTCTAAAAATCAAAAGGTAGAAGGAGTACAAACCCTGCCCTCCGGTCTACAATATAAAGTTCTTACCGAGGGTTCAGGCCCTACTCCCACTCTACTAGACATGGTCACGGTTCACTACCGCGGTTATTTCATAGATGGCACTGAATTTGAAAGCACCTATACACGCGGCAAGCCAACAGCCTTCCCTGTCAATCAGGTCATTCCTGGTTGGACAGAAACGCTACAAAAGATGAAAGTCGGCGGCAAATGGCGCATCTTCATTCCTTCCTACCTCGCCTATGGTGAGATGGGCTATGGGCGTGATATTGAACCCAATACAACGCTCATCTTCGACATGGAACTCTTGTCTATCGGCGGCGAAACCTAAAAACGTAGCAAAGATTGTTAAACACCGAGCACACCGAGAGCACCGAGCAGAAGAATAAGAAAAACCAATTTTTTCTTCATCTCGGTGTCCTCGGTGTGCTCGGTGTTTAAATTCTTGATTTCTCGCGCCCGCCCATACACATC